>CAYPVZ010000087.1:0-9554 GCA_964414235.1 uncultured Rhodothermales bacterium
GCCCGAACGTGGCCTGCCGGAGCCGCTCGGCGTCGGACAAGGCGGGTGCCGGATCGTCGGACGGGACCGCCAGTCGCGCGCGGAGGCCGGGCGGCAGCAGCCAGTCGGCGGGATCGAGGTCTGTCATAGGCGGTGCGAAGACGTTCCGGAGTTGGCCTGTGACAGGCATCTAGTGCGTCTGTACGGGGACCGTACGGGGGCGTCGGGCGTAGATTACGGGCTCCCCGCCACCGCTCCCATGAGCGCCCTTCCTCTGCCTTCTCTCGTCAAGCCCTCCGGCCCGACGCCCGTCCAGCGCGCCCGCGAGTCGTTCTCCGAGTTCGCCGAGGCGTACCGCGCCAAGCTGGCGCACCTCTTCGGCACCCGCCACGACCTCGACGAGGGCGGCATCCAGCGCGGCGTGGCCCCGTTCGTCATCTCGCGCTTCCGCGACGTGGACCCGCTCTCGGTCTACGTCCCCGAGGTCTACGGCGGCCGCGGCGGCACCATCGGCCACAGCCTGACGGTGCTCGAAGAGACGAGCTACCACTCGCTGCCGCTGAGCCTGCTCGTCGGCATCAACGGCGGGCTGTTCCTCCAGCCCGTCGCCAAGTACGGGACGGCCGAGGCCAAGGCCCGCGTGCTGACCTCGTACGTCCGGGAGAAGAAGCTGGGCGGCCTCATGATCACCGAGCCCGACTACGGCTCGGAGGCACTCTCGATGGAGACCAGCTGGCGGCAGACCGAGCGCGGGACCTACCAGATCGAGGGCACCAAGCACTGGGCCGGCCTGACGGGCTGGGCCGACTACTGGCTCCTCACAGCCCGCCCCCGCACCTCCGGCGGCGACCTCCGGCGCGACGTCGACTTCTTCATCGCCGACACGAACGAGCCCGGCCAGCACGTCACGGTGCAGGAGCTCTACCCGAACCTCGGGCTCAAGATGCTCCCCTACGGCCGCAACCGCGTCGACGTCGAGGTGCCCGAGTCGTCGCGGCTGGAGCCCCACTCGACGGGCGTCAAGATGATGCTCGACACGCTCCACCGGAGCCGGCTCCAGATCCCGGGCATGGGCATGGGCTACCTCCGGCGCATCTTTGACGACGCGCTCGCCCACTGCCGCGAGCGGATCGTCGGCGGCCGGGCGCTCATCGACTACGACCAGGTGAAGGCCCGCCTCGCGCGGCTCCAGTCGTTCGTGACCGGCACGGCCGCCATGTGCATGGAGACGGCCGGCACGGCCGGCGTCGACCGCGACCTCTTCGGCGACGGCCTCAAGGCGAACGCCTTCAAGACGGTCGTGACCGACTGGATGCAGGAGGCCGCGCAGTCGTTCCTCCAGCTCATGGGCGCCCAGGGCTACCGCGAGGACCACCTCGCCGGCCGCGCGCTCGTCGACAGCCGCCCGTACCAGATCTTCGAGGGCTCGAACGACATCCTCTACCAGCAGGTGACCGAGGCCGTCGTCAAGTCCATGCGCCGCGTCAAGGAGGCCAACCTCGGGGCGTATCTCCGCACCGAGCCGCTCACGGCCCGCGCCGCCGAGCTGTTCGGCGACGCCCTCTCGTTCGACGTCGACTGGGCGATGCCGCAGCGGAAGCTGGTGGAACTGGGCCAGGCGATCTCGCGGATCGTGACGATGGAGATGACGATCGAGCTCGGCGAGCGCGGGTTCTCGATGGAGCTCGTCCGCAGCATGCTCGACGAGACGCGCGCTGAGGTCCGGTCGATCCTCGACACCGTCCGCCACGGCGGCATCACGGCGCTCGTCGAGGACGCCGGGGCGCCCGAGTGGCTGGCGCGCGTCCGGCCGGCGTGATCGGGCGCCCGGCGGCGGCGGAGCACCTCCCCTACTACGGCCGTTACGTCGAGCAGGTGGAGGGCGACGACCTGATGGTCGCGCTCCGCCGGTCGCCGCTGGCGGCGCTCCTCCGCGAGGCAGACCCGGCGCGGGCGACCTTCGCCTATGCCCCGGGAAAGTGGACGCTGGCGGGCGTCGGCCAGCACGTGATCGACACGGAGCGCATCTTTGCCTATCGCGCCCTCCGCATCGCCCGCGGCGACGCGACGCCGCTCCCGGGCTTCGATCAGGACGCCGTCGCGGCCACCGCGCCCCAGCGCCCGCTGGCGGACCTCGCCGACGAGGTGGACGCCGTCCGCGCCGCGACGGTCGCGCTCTTCGCGTCGCTGCCGGCCGAGGCTCTCACGCGCGTCGGAACCGCCAGTGGGGGGCCGCTGAGTGCACGCGCCGCGGGCTGGATCATCGCAGGCCACGAGCAGCACCACGCGCGAATCGTCCGCGAACGGTACCTCGGGGACTGAGAATCCTCGGCGCGGCGGGGTACTCCGCCCATGCGCTACACGTCCTACATCGACCTCCCGGTTCCGGCGGCCGAGCTGATTCTCTCGCAAGGCGAGATGGCAGTCCCTCTCTGGAATGTCTGCCAGATCATACCAGAATTCCAGCCGCTCCCTAGGAGAAACTAAGCCACCCCCTCCTACCCCCTCCGCATCCTGCTTCCAAGGAGGCGTCGGAGCAGGTCTCCCCGCCCCGACGCCTCGGCCTGCATCAATAAATCGATGTGCTACCAGGCCGTGTGCACAGTCACCGATTCATACTTCCCATAGTGGCTAGAATAGTCCTTTACATAATGGCTACACAAGACCTCCGTGGTCTCGATCTGCATACCCGCCGTCCCAAAATACTCAATCGCACGGGGATCCATGAACGCCGCCTGGAAATTCTTCTCCACATCTGAATCATTTGATTGACCAAGATCATACACCGTCCCATCAGCCAACTCACAGTGAAGCTCCACGCGAACAGCAGGGGTTTCGCCGTAATACAGGCCCCTGGTCCACTTATAGAATAGCTCCTCCGCCTCAGTTCCGGCTGCCCACCTGGCATAAACTATATAATCTACTTTCTTTATAGTTCCAGTGATCTGGAACTCCTTTTGATGACGATCGTCTTCACGCTCGATTGCAAGTATAGACTCGTCACCAAATTGCTGTTGGACGTTGCGCGGCAACGCACGAGCCATCTGGGTCGAAGTAACCTCACCAACAATCACCTCCTGCTCCTTCACGACCTCACCAGACGGACTGAGCAAGGTCGCAGTTACACCATCTACCTTAAGAAGGTAATCCTCAAGAAGAAGCTCGCCCTCTGAGTTTAGAAGAGCAGCCAACTCAGCCGCCTCGACAATTGGCGTACCAGCCTCGGTACGCACTTGGCTATAATCAGTGACTCCCTCTTCAGCGAGAGTGGTCGCCAGAGACTGAAAACCGATTCCAGACTCCCACGCTCGACGAGCGACGTCTGTCTGGTCGGTAGCCTGTGCCAGGAGAGCCTGAAACGTCTCCTGGTCGGGAATGCTGAGCCGGCCATTGACGACGGAAACCGTAACGGACCCTTCCTGATCTTCGGCGATGGGCTCCTGAGTGCTGTCGCACCCTGAGATGAATAATGCGGCCGCAAACGCGGCCATGGTCAGTTGATTGCGCATTAGGATATGGCAGTAAGGTAAGCAGATGCCCCTCCTGTCGAGGGTCAAGCCAAATCTACCTCTCCATCCTCTCCGAATCCATGAACTGACCATGCATTGCACATATTTTATCCCGATCAAGCACACAAGGTTCTGAATACAAACGATTTAGACTACGCACAAAAATTTATCTGACATAATAAATATCAATTAATAATACGGTGAATTTACATCACGATCACGATCCAGATGCAACGCGATGGGCTGCGCCCCAACGGGTGCCCTCCGAATCCAAGATGCCACAACTCGGGACCTTGTAGCCCCAACTGGAGGTTGTACAGCGATGCGTTATACGTCCCGTCTCTCCGTTCCTGTATCGGCCGCCGAGCTGTTCCGCTGGCACGAACGCCCCGGCGCCTTCGAGCGGCTGACGCCGCCCTGGCAACCCGTCTCGCTCGCCTCACATGAGGGCATCCGCGACGGCGACCGCGCCGTGATCCGCCTCGGCACGCGTGCCGTCGGCCTCGACTGGGTCGCCGAGCATCGCGGCTACGATGACGCCTGCACGCGCGGCACTGGCGCCTGTGGCTTCGAAGACGTCCAGGTCGCCGGCCCGTTTGCGGCATGGCGCCACACGCATCGGATGCTCCCGAACGGCGCTCATTCGATCCTTCAAGACGACGTCGAGTACGAGCTGCCGCTGGGCCGCGTCGGCGCGCTGGCGGAGGGCCTCGGGGAGCGCCAGATGGAGCGGCTCTTCGCCTACCGCCACCGCGTGACGCAGGAGGACCTCCAGCGCCATGCCGGGGCCGACGCGCCGCCGATGACGGTCGCCATCACGGGCGCCTCGGGCCTCGTCGGGACGGCGCTGGCGGCGTTTCTGAAGGGCGGCGGGCACACGGTCGTGCGCCTGGTCCGCCAGCGCGAGGCGGCCGGGTCGGCCGGGCCGCAGGACGCGGCGGTCTACTGGAACGTCGAGGCCGGTGAGATCGACGTCGACGCGCTCGCCGAGGCGGCCCCGGACGCCGTCGTCCACCTCGCGGGCGAGTCGATCACGGCCCTCGACGGGACGACCGAGACGCGCCGCCGCATCTGGGAGAGCCGGACGAAGGGGACGCAGTTGCTCGCGCAGACGCTGGCGGCTCTTCCGGCACCGCCGCGTGTGCTCGTGTCTGCCTCCGCCAGCGGGATCTACGGCGATCGTGGCGACCGCGCGCTCACCGAGGCCGCCGCCCCCGGCGACGGCTTCCTGCCCGACCTCTGCGAGGCGTGGGAGCAGTCGACCGGAGCGGCCGAGGCCGCCGGCATCCGAACCGTCCACGCCCGCATCGGGCTCGTTGTGACGCCAGCCGGCGGGCTGCTCCAGCGGCTGGCGCCGGTCACCGCGCTCGGCCTCGGCGGCTGGCCCGGCGACGGCTCGGCGTGGTGGCCCTGGATCGCGCTCGACGACGTGGTCTACGCGCTCTACCACGCGATCCTGGACGACGGCCTTCAGGGACCGGTCAACCTTTCCGCCCCGGAGCCCGTGCGCACGAGGACGTTCATCGAAACGTTGGCGTCCGTCCAGCACCGGCCGGCGGTCGTGCGCGTGCCCGAGCGGCTCGTGCGCACCCTCGGCGGCGAGCTGGCCGACCGGGTCGCGCTCACGAGCGTGCGTATGCTGCCCGAGCGGCTGCTCGACCGCGGCTTCCGGTTCGCCCTGCCCGACCTCCGCCTCGCCCTCTCGCACCAGCTCGGGCGCCTCGACGCCCACACGCTCTCATGACGCGCCTCCGACTCTGCTCTCTCCTCGCCCTGCTGGCGGCCGGCGCCAGCCCGGTGCTCGCGCAGTCCGACCCCGCGCTCGCGTCGACAGCCGACGCCTTCCGCGACGATCTCCGGCTGGTGACGAATGTAGTCGCGACAACGGCCCTCATCCACGATGCGACGGGCGCCTTCCCGACGACGCCGTTCGGCCTGCTCGGCAGCGCCGCCGCCCGCCAGACCGAGCTTCGGAGCACGCCTCTCTCCGAGCTCGACATCCATTCCGAGGCCGACCGCGTCGTGCTCCGCTACGTCCCGCTGCCGGTCGCGCCGTACGTGCGCGAGGACGAGGTCGTCGAGATCGCCATCCAGCGGGGCGAGGACGGCACCTACACGGGCGCCTACCAGATCACGCGCCGCGAGGCGCTCGACGACGGCGGGGCCCGGATCCCCTACGATGAGGCCGGCCGCTACCGCGTCGAGCGCGGGTTCGGAACCGCCTGCGTCGACCTCGCGACAGTTCGCGCGCAGCTGGCGGCGGGGACGTACGCGCCGGAGCCGGGGACGCTGGGACCGGAGCCGCTGGCGATCCGCGTCCACCCGCCCGGCGACGCCGCGCCCGTCTTCTACGAGGAGGGCCGGTAGAGCGTGGGTGTCGTCTTCCTGATCCACCTCGGAGCCACGCTGGCCATGGTCGGCGTGATCTGGGTGGTCCAGGTCGTCCACTACCCGCTCTTCTCCGGCGTCGGCGCAGATGGGTGGAGCGCCTATGAGGCGGCCCACCAGGCGAAGATCACACTCGTCGTGGCGCCGCTGATGCTGGCCGAGCTGGTGACAGCCGTGTGGCTCGTGCTCGACCGGCCAGCCGCGCTGCCGGCGGGAGCGGTGATGCTCGGCGCCGTCCTCGTCGGGCTGCTCTGGGCCTCGACGGCGTTCCTGCAGGTCCCGCTCCACGCCGCCCTCGGCGGCGCGTTCGACGCCGACGCCCACGCTCGACTCGTCGCGACGAACTGGATCCGCACCACGCTCTGGACCGCGCGGGGCGGTCTGGTGCTCTGGATGACCTCCCGGCTCGCCAGTTGACTCGGACTGCCTCGCCAGATCGTCGAGCGTCCGGAGTCAAAAAAACGCCCCGCTGGCGACGACCGCCAGCGGGGCGCGCGTCGAGCCGAAGCCGGGGCGTTACGCCGCCGGGATGCGGATCCGCTGGCCCGGGTAGATCTTGTCCGGGTCGCCGATGACCTCGCGGTTGGCCTCGAAGATCTTGTTGTAGGCGTTGGCGTCGCCGTAGTACTCCTTGGCGATCTTCGAGAGCGTGTCACCGCTCTCGATGGTGTAGTAGCGGCTGGCGGCGGCCGGGGCGGCCGACGTCGTGGCGGCCGGCGCACCGGCGACCGTGATGCCGTCGTCGTCGACGTGCGAGACGCCGCGGACATTGCCGGCGATGAGCGTGGCCTTCTCCTTGGCCGCCTGGCTCTTGGCCGAGCCCTGGAGCGTCACCCGGCCGTTGTCGAAGCGGACGCCGAGGTTGGAGATGTTGTCGCCGAGCGCGCGCTCGACCTCCTTTTTGATCTCTTGGGCTTCATTGCCAGCCTTGCCGCCGAAGAGGTCCTTGCCGGCGTCTTTCAGAAAATCGAGGAGTCCCATGGGAGTGGTTGAGGTGTGAGAACGGGGTACAGAGGGGCCCTCCTGCCACGCGCCGTCGCGGTCCTCAGTTCCATCCCGCCGCCGTCCGCGGTTCTCTCTGAGACGACTGTGCTCCCATCGAGGCCGTGCGGCTACAAGCGCCGCTGGCGACACGGGCGTAAGACATCCTCCCTTCTCCGAATGCCGCCCGGTGCTCGATGGCCCCGCCTTGCCAGAGGGACGCGCATCCCACCTCACCTTCGACATGCGCACCCTTCTTCTCGCCACGGGCCTGCTGCTCGCCCTCCCCCTCTCGGGCTGTGACACTGTCGGAATCGATGACGACGCCCCCTGCACCTCCTGCGGCCCTGACGACGGGGGGAGCGATGGCGGATCTGACAGCCCGACAACGGCCACCATCCACGTCGACCCGCGCCAGACCTACCTCTTTGCCGACGAGCAGGACGAGGTCCCTCAGCCCATCGCCGCGACGGCCGTCCCGCTCGCCCACCTCGGGCTCGAGCCCGGCGACCACGCCTGCTTCGAGGCCAAGGGCGACTACTACTACTACGAGTCACTCTCGGCCCGCCAGCGCGGCGGGACGATGGTCACGGCCGTCTTCAGCACGTCGGCTTCCCTCGCCCCCGTGACTGAGCGGTACCGCGTGCCGGGCGCCATCGACGCTGGCGCCGACGTCGAGACCGAACTCACCTGGCTCGGTGACGCCCCGACCGACATCGGCGAGGACTTCGACGCGACCGACGCGTGCGTGACGGTCCCCACCGGAGCCGCCTATCTCTTCTTCGCGCCCTACGACCGCCTCTTCCGTGACAACACGGACGCCATGGTCGACGGCCAGCCCTTCCGGGTGGAGGTGACGTACTGAGCTCTCTCCTCTCGGAGACCGACGCCCGCCCCGGACCGCACGCCGGGGCGGGCGTCACTGGATCGATCCGGTACGACCACGCGCAACGGGCGGAGCACGCCGGGGTGAACCGGGCGATCTTTCGGGCATGAGCGCCCCCCCCGCCGTCCACGTCGCCCTGCCCGAGGGGCGGAGCTACGCCGTCCACTTCGAGCCGCTCGCCGCGGCGCCGGCCCACCTCCGCGCCGTCGGCCTCCGGCCCGGCCGCGTGCTCGTCGTGACCGACGAGACCGTCGCCGGCCTCCACCTCGACCCGCTGGCGGACGCGCTCCGCGCCGACGGCTGGCAGGTCGAAGAAACCGCCGTCCCGGCCGGCGAGGGCTCGAAGTCGCTCGCCCGCTACGGCGACCTCCTCGACTGGGGCCTCAGCCGCGGCATCGACCGGAGCACGCCGCTGCTCGCCCTCGGCGGCGGCGTCGTCGGCGACCTCGGGGGGTTCGCCGCCGCGACGCTCCTGCGCGGCCTCCCGCTCGTCCACCTCCCCACGACGACGATCTCGCAGGTCGACAGCGCCATCGGCGGCAAGACGGGCATCAACCACGACGCCGGCAAGAACCTCGTCGGCGCCTTCTACCAGCCGCGCGTGGTCCTCGCCGACCCGGCGACGCTGCGGACGCTGCCCGAGCGCGAGTTCCGCAGCGGCCTCGCCGAGGCCGTCAAGCACGCGCTGATCGCCGACGCCGCGCTGGCGGCGCGCCTCCACGCCGAGTGGGGCGCCCTCCTCGACCGCCAGCCCGGCACGCTGGCGCCGCACGTCCGCGACGCCGCCGCCGTCAAGGCCCACGTGGTCTCCGCCGACGAGTTCGAGAGCGGGCTCCGCGCGACGCTCAACTTCGGGCACACCTTCGGGCACGCGCTCGAAAAGGAGGCCGGCTACGGCACGCTCACGCACGGCGAGGCCGTCGCCCTCGGCATGCGCGCCGCGCTCCACCTCTCCGAGTCGCTCCGCCTCGGCCGCGTCGCCGGCGCCCTCGGCCCGTTCGCCGACGCCGACGCCCTCGTGGCCCGCCTCGCCCCGCCCGCGCCGCCGCTGGCGGTGGACGCGCTCATGGACGCGATGACGACCGACAAGAAGCGCACCGCCGCCGGCCTCCGCTTCGTCGTGCTCGACGCCGTCGGCGCCGCGCGGCTGGCGGCGGACGTCGACGAGGCGATGGTGCGTGCGGCGTGGCGGTACGCGCTCGCCGAGCCGATCGGCGCACACGTTCCCTAAACCTTGGATTGTCGCCGTGCGCGCGAGCGGCGTATCCTCGTCGTCCCGGCGCGGTAGCTCAGCTGGTTAGAGCGTAGGATTCATAACCCTAAGGTCGGGAGTTCAAGTCTCCCCCGCGCCACCGACAGCCCCCCGGCTCCGCGCCCGGTCTCGATGGCCGGGCGCGTCTCGTTTCGTCCCCCCGGATGCGGATCTACCTCCACGACTACGGCGGCCACGCCTTCCTCGTCGGGCTGGCGCGGCGCCTCGCCGAGCGCGGGCACACCGTCCGCTACGGGTTCTCGGCCACCAACGAGGCCCCGCACGGCGACCTCGCCCCGCGCCCGGACGACCCGCCGACGTTCTCGCTCGACCCGGTCGTCACCGCCCCCGTCGACAAGCGCGCGCGGTCGCTCCTCGGGCTCCTCCGCCGCCGGCAGGCCGAGGCCGCCTTCGGAAAGGCCGCCGCCGAGCGCGTCCGCCCGTGGGACGCCGACGTCGTCGTCGCGGCCAACGCGGGCCTCGACGTCGTCACGGCGCTCATGACGGCCGCCCACGCCGAGGGCGCGGCGTTCGTCAACTGGCTCCAGGACGTGTGGTC
>CAYPVZ010000088.1:0-9544 GCA_964414235.1 uncultured Rhodothermales bacterium
CCCATGAGCCGGTCCGGGTCGTCGAGGACGGAGACGTCGCCGGACTGGGCCTCGACGAGCTGGCGGAAGACGTCGAGCGCCCGGCCGTCGCGGAGGGCGTTGGTCGCGAGGCGGCGTCCGGCCTCGGGGCTCTCGGCGGCCTCGCCCAGCCACAGCATCTCGCCCGCCAGCGCGAGCGTGACCTCGACGACGTCGTTGCACGGCCCGCCGGCCGGCGTCTCGTTGCGCAGAATCCGGACGGCCTCGGCCGTCTCCGGGCCGTTGCCGATGGCCCGGCCGAGCGGTGCGTCCATGTCCGTCAGCAGCGCGACCGTCGGCGTGCCGAAGCCGCGGGCGACGCGGACGAGCGTCTCGGCGAGCTGGCGGGCCTTCGGCTCCTGCTTCATGAACGCCCCGCGCCCGGTCTTGACGTCGAGCACGAGCGCGTCGATGCCCTCGGCCAGCTTCTTCGACAGGATCGACGCCGAGATGAGCGGGATCGACTCGACCGTCCCGGTCACGTCGCGGAGGCCGTAGAGCTCCTTGTCCGCCGGCGCGATCTCGCCGGTCTGGCCGATGAGGACGGCGCCGATGCTGGAGAGCACCTCGCGGTAGCGGTCGAGGTCGAGGCGGACGTCGAAGCCGGGGATCGACTCCAGCTTGTCGAGCGTGCCGCCGGTGTGACCGAGGCCGCGCCCCGAGATCATCGGGACGGGCACGCCGCAGGCGGCAACGAGCGGCGCCAGCACCAGCGACACCTTGTCGCCGACGCCGCCCGTCGAGTGCTTGTCGACCTTGACGCCGGGCACCTCGCTCAGGTCGAGGACCTCGCCGCTGTGGAGCATGGCGCGCGTGAGGGCGACCGTCTCGGCGTCGCTCAGCCCGCGGAGGAAGGCGGCCATGAGGAACGCCGCCATCTGGTAGTCCGGCACGTCTCCGGCCGTGTAGGCGGCGATGAGCGCGGCGATGTCGTCGTCGGCGAGCGCGCCGCCGTCGCGCTTCGTGGTGATCAGGCGGACGGCGTTGACGTCGGGCATGGCATCGGGGGGAATCGGAGCCTGCAAACTCGCCACGCCGGTCCGCGTTCGCGGAGCAGGCGGCCGTCGATCCCGGCGGGGCTCGCACGCTCCGCCAGTCGCAACCCCGAGCGTTCCTCACTCCCTCTCGCCATGCGCCAGGTCTGGATTCCTCGAACCGGTTCCCCCGACGTCCTGGAGGTCCGCGCGGCCCCCGACCCCACGCCTGGTCCCGGCGAGGTGCTCGTCGAGGTCGAGGCGTCCGGCGTCAACTTCGCCGACATCCTCGCGCGGCAAGGGCTGTATCCGGACGCTCCGTCGCTGCCGGCCGTCGTCGGGTACGAGGTGGCGGGGCGCGTCGGTGCCGTCGGTGCGGGCGTCGATGGATTTGCTGTGGGCGACGCGGTGCTCGCGCTGACGCGGTTCGGCGGCTATGCGTCCCACGTCGTCGCGCCCGCGCTGGCGGTCTTCCCGAGGCCGGCGGGGCTGTCGGCCGAGATGGGCGCCGCGATCCCCGTCAACTACCTGACGGCGTTCCAGATGAGGGTCGTGAGGGGGAGCGTCCGTCACGCGCGCGAACTGGGCGGGCGGCGCGTTCGCGTGCTGGTCCACGGCGCCTCCGGCGGCGTCGGGACGGCGTGTGCCGACATCGGGCGGATCTACGGCGTCGAGCTGTTCGGGACGGCCTCGCCCGGCAAGCACGACTACGTCCGCCAGCGGGGCTACGACCACGCCATCGACTACCGCCACGACGACTTCGTGGCCGAGGTGCGGGCGCGCACGGATGGAGAGGGCGTCGACCTCGTGCTCGACGCGATCGGGGGCAAGCACTGGGCGCGGAGCCTCGACGCGCTGGCGCCGGCCGGGCGGCTGGTCGCCTTCGGCGTGTCGTCGGTGACCGGCGGCGGCCGGGTGGCGCTGGCCCGGATGGCGCTCGGCATCCCGTGGCTGCGGACGACCGTGCTGGCCCTCATCAACGCCAACAAGGGCGTGCTCGGCGTTAACCTGGGCCACCTCTGGGACGCGCAGGACCGCGTCGGCGGCTGGATGCGCGTGCTCCTGGGCTACGCCGAGGCCGGCAAGCTCCGCCCGCACATCGACCGCGTGTTCGCGTTCGACGAGGCCGCCGAGGCGCACCGCTACATCGAGGACCGCAAGAACGAGGGCAAGGTGCTGCTCCGCCCTTGAGTCCACGGGCGGCGCGCGTCGCCAGCGGGGCGCGCCTCAGAGGCCTTCGAACCGAACGCCGATCATGATGCCTCGGAGGGCTTCGTCGATGTGGAGGTTCGCGGGGATGTGGAGTCCCAGGCCGAGCTGCGGGACGATGAACAGATGGGCCTCGCCGAGCAAGGAGAGCCCGACGTGGGTGGGCAGCGGGTCCCGTTCGTGCGGGGGACTGTCGCAGAGAAAACAGGAGGTGCTTTCGTGCCCCCCGGTGAGCCCGGGGCCGGCCGACAGGCCGAGCCGAAGCCGCCCGCCCGCCGTCTCAGTGATCACGCCGACGAGCGCCGCGACCTCCCAGCGGTCCGAGTTGTCGAACAGGAATCCGCCGCTGGCGGTCGCGCTCAGGCGCGCCGAGTAGTGTGGACCGCGCGCGCCGACCAGCAGCGCAGCGCCGACGCCGCCGGTTGTCCCATCGTCGGAGTCCGGGTCGTCCCCGACGTAGATGCCGCTCGCCAGCTGGACCGTCAGCCAGGGCGGCGCCCGGCGCCGAGACGGGTCAGCCTCGTCGAAGCCGGTCGTGGCCGCCTGCCGGGCCTGGCGCACCAGGGCGGCGACGGCTGCCGCGTCGACGCCGGCCGTGTCGGGCACGAGCACGGCGCGGACCAGGGAAGGGGCCAGCTCATAGACGGCTCCGGTGCTCACATCGACCGCCAGGCCGCCGCCCCCCCCGAGCAAGACGCTGCCGATCGCCATCGCGGGGTTGAATGACCGCCCGATCTCGGACTGGGCGATGCGAAAGCTATCGAGGACCACCTCGATGCGATGGCTCCTGGAGCGCCGGACCTCGACCTGGATCGGCGCGATCCCGGCCGCGAGACCGTCGACGAAAACGAACGCGCTGTCTCGATCCGCCGTGACGGTAATGGGCGTGGTCGAGCCTCGAATGGCGGTCACGCACCCGCTGGTGAGGCATGCGAGGGCGACGAGAAGGACGGAGCGCATGGGCACGGCCGGGGAGGAACCCCTCAGGGTAGCGGGCCTTCTCGTCGCCTGTCTGGTCCGGGCGTACTATGGACCGTAGTGCCGGTCGCGCGTCGCCAGCGGGGCGCATACGCGACGAGGCGGGCAGCCAGAGCCGCCCGCCTCGCGGGAGATGCACGTCGGAGGGAGGCCGGGGCCTCGCGGAGGCTTAGGCCTCGCTCTCCTCCTGGGCCGCGACGGCCTGCTTGGCCTGCGCGGTTCCGTAGCGCCGCATGAACTTCTCCACGCGGCCGGCCGTGTCGACCATCGTCTTCTTGCCCGTGTAGAACGGGTGGTTCGACGAGTCGACCTCAGAGCGGTACTCACCGCCCATCGTCGAGCGCGTCTGGTACTGGGTACCGTCGGCGAGCGTGACGGTGATGAACGGGTAGTCGGGGTGGATGTCGGTCTTCATCGGATCGGGGCCTCGGAACGAACAGCGAAGGTAGGGGCCATCAGGGAGTTGCCCAAGCCGGCGCGGCGGTGTTCCTCTCGTCTTCGCGCGGTCCTCAGCGCCAGACCGCCAGCACCTCGCCTGGGTCGACGAGCGGATCCCAGAGGGCACCGTCGCGGATCGTGAGCGACAGACGCCCATCGTCGGCAGGCTCGATGCGCTCGACGTCGGCGAGCAGCGCCAGCGAGCTATTGACAGGCAGGACGAGGGCGTCGCCGAGGTGGACCGCCCCGGCGCGGACGTGGCCGAGGACGCAGGAGCACTCGGGATCGTCGCTGGCGAGAATCTCCGTCACCTCGAACGAGCCCGCCTCGGTCGGCTTGCGGGTCATGCCAGCAGGCGCACGACGAGGTCGTAGGCCAGATAGGCCACCAGCGCGGCGGCGACGAACTCGCCCCAGCGCGGCGAGCGGCCCTCGCGGATGGCGATGCCGGCCACGACGAGCAGCGCCGCCAGTCCGAGGTGGGCGGTCGGCAGGCTGGGGGAGGCCGGCGAGGCGCCGAGCAGGCCGTAGGCGACGAGCACGAGCACACCGAGAGCAGCGGCGATGGTCCCGCGCGTGCGGGAGGGGGGAGCGGCGGCGGGCATGGCGAGTGGGGGGCGCGTGCCGGAAGATCGCCCGGTTCACCGACGGGCGGGGCCTCTTCGCCGCCCCCCTTGACGCGGCCCCCCTCTTGGCGATAGCCTGTCGCTCCCGACCGGCACTCCGCCTTGACCCTCGTCGCTCTCAACGCCAATTGCAATCCCGCCCTCCGGAGGAGGCGCGGAGCGCGGCGTGCGACGGTCTAGGCAGACCCCCACACCCCCTTCGAGCGGCCCCTCCCAGACACGGAGGGGCCGCTTTCTTTTTATCCCCCCGGCGCCATGTGCTCCATCCTCGGTCTCCTCGACCTCCAGACCGATCCCTCCCAGGCCCGCCAGACGGCGGTCCGCCTCTCCGGCCTCCAGCGCCACCGCGGGCCCGACTGGTCGGGCGTCTACGCCTCCGAGCGGGCCGTCCTCGCCCACGAGCGGCTCGCCATCGTTGACGTGCTCCACGGCGCGCAGCCGCTGCTCACGCCGGACGGCACCGTCGCGCTGGCGGTCAACGGCGAGATCTACAACCACCGCGAGCTCCGCGCCGGGCTGGCGGAGCCGTTCGACTTCCAGACCGAGTCTGACTGCGAGGTCATCCTGGCGCTCTACCAGGAGCACGGGGCCGACTTCCTCGACCAACTGGTCGGCATCTTCGCGTTCGTTCTCTACGACGCCACGCGCGACCGCTACCTCATCGCGCGCGACCCGATGGGCGTGATGCCGCTCTACACGGGCCGCGACGCGCAGGGGACGCTCTACGTGGCGAGCGAGATGAAGGCGCTTGTGCCGGTCTGCAAGCAGATCGAGACGTTCCCGCCCGGGCACGTGTGGGACAGCGAGGTCGGCGAGCCCGTCCGCTACTACACGCGCGACTGGATGGACTACGAGGCGGTCGAGGACAACGACGCGACGCCCGAGGCTGTCCGCGAGGCGCTCGACGCTGCCGTCAAGCGCCAGCTCATGACCGACGTGCCCTACGGCGTGCTCCTCTCCGGCGGCCTCGACTCGTCGATCACGGCCGCGCTCGCGCAGAAGTACTCGCACCGCCGCATCGAGGCCGACGACCAGCAGGAGGCGTGGTGGCCGCACCTCCATTCGTTCGCCATCGGCCTGGAGGGCAGCCCGGACCTCAAAGCCGCCCGCGAGGTCGCCGACTACATCGGGACGGAGCACCACACGCTCCACTTCACGGTCGAGGAAGGCATCGACGCGATCCCGGACGTGATCCGCCACCTGGAGACGTACGACGTGACGACCATCCGCGCGGCGACGCCGATGTACCTCATGGCCCGGCGGATCAAGGCGATGGGCATTAAGATGGTCCTCTCAGGCGAGGGCTCGGACGAGATCTTCGGCGGCTACCTCTACTTCCACAAGGCGCCCGACGCGCAGCAGTTCCACGAGGAGACCGTCCGCAAGCTCGATCGGCTCCACCTCTTCGACTGCCTCCGCGCCAACAAGGCGATGGCGGCGTGGGGCGTCGAGGCGCGCGTGCCGTTTCTCGATCAGCGGTTCATGGACGTCGCGATGCGCCTGAACCCCGAGGCGAAGCGCCCGACAGACGGCAAGATGGAAAAGCACATCTTGCGCGAGGCGTTCGAGGACATGCTCCCGGCGTCCGTCGCGTGGCGCCAGAAGGAGCAGTTCTCCGACGGCGTGGGCTACTCGTGGATCGACTCGCTCAAGGCGTGGGCTGCGGCGCAGGTGACCGACGAGCAGATGGCGAGCGCGGCCTACCGCTTCCCGATCCACACGCCGGACACGAAGGAGGGCTACCTCTACCGCTCGATCTTCGAGCAGCACTTCCCGCACGACGCCTGCGCGCGGACCGTCCCCAGCGGCAAGTCCGTCGCGTGCTCGACGCCGGAGGCGCTGGCGTGGGACGCCGCCTTCGAGGCTGCCGCCGACCCGAGTGGCCGCGCCGTCGCGGGCGTCCACGTCGAGGCCTACTGAGCTTCCGCCCGGCTGGCGGCGCGTGTCGCCAGTCGGGTGGTGTGTCTCGGAGAGCCTGGAACGCGAGCGGGGCCGCCCCTCCGAAGAGAAGCGACCCCGCGGTCGCAGGCGGCGTCGGACGCCACCGAGATGCGGTCAGCGCGCGGCGCGGACCCGACCGTAGCCGTCGATGTCGCCGACGTGGCGGGCGCCGGCCACGCGCACGTCGGTCGCGTAGACGACGCCGTCGCCGATGGAGAGCTCGCGGGTCGGGTACTCGGTGCCGTCCGAGAAGACGACGGCGTCGACGAGCTCGGCGTCGGGGTCGACGATCATGTCGTCGACGGTCCGGCCGGTGTCGGCGCCGTCGATGTCGACGACGCGGTAGCCGCGGACGTCCTGGTCGTCCTCGAACTCGAGGGTCCAGTCGTCGGTGTCGGAAAGGAGAAGGCGTGCCATGGGATCGATGGAGTCAGTGAGGGAAGAGAGGAAGCCGAATCAGCCGCTGACGGTGATGTCGTCGCGGGAACTGACGCGGATGTAGACGTCGCGCTGGCGGAGCCGCTCGGTGTCGTCGTTGGTCAGCTCCGAGAGGCCGGGGCCGCCGTCGGCGTAGCGCGCGAGGGCGCCGGTGATGGAGACGGCGTCGCCTTCGTCGATGTCGAACACGCCGTCGGAGCCGCCGGCCCCGGTCTCGCTCTCTCCGAGGCCGGCGAGGACGACGAGGAACCGGCGGGCGTCGTCGCGGCCGATCCAGAAGGCGCTGTCACCGACGACGCTCATCACGCGGGCGTTGGCGAGGTCGACCGCCGTGCCCGGCTCCAGCCGCGTCACGGTGACGCCGTCCATCCGGCCACCGTCCACCGGGGCGGCCGGGTCATCGGCACCGTCGGCGTAAAGCCAGTCTTCGGAGGTGATGATCGCGATGTCACCGTCGACCTCACCCGCGCCGGGCTCGATTTCGACGTCGTCGATCATGCCGACGGTGTCGTCGCGGCCCGCCAGTTCGTCGGCATCGGGTTCGTTGTCGAACAGCTCGGCGACGAACCAGATGATGGCGACGAGGGCGAGGGCGCCGAGGAGCCAGACCCACCACGGTGGGCCGGTGCTGGTACGTTCTGCAGGAATGTGAGCCATAATGCCAGGGGAGAGCGAGAGAGAGGGATGTGCCAGAAAGGCAGCCCAGGCACTACCGGCCCGACCCATCGCGGATTCCCCCAGCGCCTCCAATGCCCTCAATGAGGGGAAGTGGAGGGATCTCCCCAGAGCCATCTCCGGGGAACAGGGCGATTCTCTGCGCTCATTCGCCCGACCTCCATGCGCTGGCTCCTCGGTCTCCTCGCCCTCCTGCTGGGCCTCGTGGTGTACGGGGTGGGCATCGAGCCGCGCCTTTTGCTGGACGACGTCGCCTTCGAGGCCGAGTTGCCAAACCTTCCGGCCGGCTGGGACGGCCAGCGCGTCGGGCTCGTGGCCGACTTCCAGATCGGCATGTGGGCCGGCAACACGGGGATGGTGCATGAGGTGATCGAGGACATGATCGACGATGAGGTCGCGCTGGCGCTCATCGCAGGCGACTTCGTCTACCACCCGGACTCGACCCGCGTGGATGAGGCCGTCGCCTCTGTCCAGCCCCTCATCGCGGCCGGCATCCCGACCGTCGCCGTTCTCGGCAACCACGACTACTCGATCATGAAGGAGTCCAGCGACCGCGTCGACCGGTTCGCGACGTACCTGGCGGCGGAGCTGAGGCGGATCGGGGTGACGGTGCTCCAGAACGACGCCGTCGCGGTGCCGGCGCCCAACGGCGACACGCTCTGGGTGGCCGGCGTCGGCTCGTCGTGGGCCGGGCTCGACGACGTGGGCGCGGCGCTGGCGGCCGTGCCCGAGGGGGCGCCCCGGCTGTGGCTGATGCACAACTCGGAGGCGTTCCGCGACATCCCCGGTGGGGAGGCCCTGCTCGCGCTGGCGGCCCACACGCACGGCGGCCAGGTGCGCGTGCTCCCCGGCGAGCGGAACTCGTGGCTCGACATCGTCCGCAAGGGCGAGGTCGCGGCCGACGGCTGGGCTGCCGACTCCATCGGGGCGCCGCCCAACCGGGTTTACATCAACCGGGGCATCGGCTTCTCGACCGTTCCCGTCCGCATCAACTGCCGCCCCGAGCTCACCGAGATCACGCTCCGCCCGCCGACCGGCCCGATCCCGGCGCGCGGCACGCGGCCGGGGAGCGTTACCGACGACTGAGCCCGCCCGCGCCCGGCTGGCGGCGCGCGTCGCCAGCCGGGTGGAGAAATCAGTCGGTGAGCGCGAGGCCCGCGAGGAGGGGGGCGTGCGCGAGGCCGTCGGTTCCAGGGCCTTCGACGGCGATGCTATAGCACACGTCGCCGTCGCAGCCGCGTACGACAAATCCCGTCGAGTCGTCGCGATGTCGGGCGACGAACGCCGAGCCGACGGTCTCCCCCAGCCGCCCGGTAATAGGCAGTTGGTCCGTGTCGACGCGCTCGAACGCGATGGACGGGATCTGGCGCTGGATGCCGATGCCGCGGCGGAACCGGGACCGCTTGAGTGCCGAGAGCCTGCGGTGGGTCTCGACGATTACGTACGTGTTCGCGGCATCGCTGTGGGTGCCGAGCCGCGAGAAGATCTGGGTGGACACGCCGTCTCCGATCTGCGTCTCGCCGGCCGTCTCGAAGTCGGCGGGAAGCGTGATGGTCAGCGGGGCAGACGTCAGGCGGTGGACGCGCTGGGGCTGGGCGTGGGCGGCCGTGGCGAGGACGGCGACGAGGAGAAGCGTGCGCATGGCAGGGGAGGACGCGGAGGCCTGTATCGTGAGGCCAGCCGTTCCGTCTGGGATCCTGACGATGCCGGCCCGGTCCGGAACGAACCCGTTCCGGACGCGGGACTCAGAAGGCGCCCAGCCCGAAGACCGCGTTGGCGAACAGCAACTCGCCGTCGGCCCAGAAGCCGCGGAAGAGGGGCGAGTCGAGGAGGTAGACGACGGCGCCGCGGCCCATCTCCTCGACGCCAAACACGAGCGAGTCCTCCAGCCGCGCCTGCGCCTCGGCGCCTGCGAACCCGGCGGCCGGGCGGCCCGAGCGGATGACGCCGACGTTCCAGCCGTCCTTGAGGAACGCCGCCGGCGCCACGCGGCGCTTGAGGACGTACGTCCAGTCCGGGTAGCCGAAGGCGAGGGGGTGCGAGTCGTCGAGGGTGACGCGGTAGATGGCGCCCGGGATGTCGCCCGAGACGCCGCGGCGCTCGCGGTCGGCGTAGCGGCGGAGGCGGGCCTCGGTCGAGTCGGCGTCGGGCGCGTCGCGGAGGGTGATCCCGAAGCCGTCCTGGCCGGCGACGGCGGTCGCGGCGCGCTCCATGGCGACGAGCCGGCCGCCGCCGCGGACCCACTGGC
>CAYPVZ010000089.1:0-9384 GCA_964414235.1 uncultured Rhodothermales bacterium
CTCCGGACGGGTCGAGGCGGCCTACGGGCCGTCGCTCTCGGCGCTCGCGGCCGAGTGGGCCGCGCACGTGCGCCGCCAGCGCGTCGACCCGGAGGCCGTCGCGGTGGCGCGCTGGCGCTTCTCGCGGCCGTCGCTGTTCGAGGTGCGCTGCCCGCACCACGTCCCGCGCTGGAAACGCCTCGTGCGCGAGGGCGACGACGCGTGGACGGCCGGTACGGTCTCGCGCGCGGCCGCGGCGTTCGACGCGGCGGCCGATGCGCAGCCGTTCTCCGTCGCTGCCCTCGATGGACGGCTCGCCACTCACCTCGCGCTCGGCAGCGGCGTCCCCACCGACGCGCTACCGCGCGCTCATGCCCTCGCCGACAGCCTGCCCACGGCGGCTTCGCTCCGCCACCTCGCCGACGTCCTCCGGCTGGCGGGCCACGACGACGAGGCCGACGCGACCTACCTCGCCGCGTCCGACTCCCTCGCGCCCGTCGACGCCGTCGGGCGAACGCTCCTCGCGCTCCGCCAGTCGCTCCGGGAGGAAAGCCTGCGTCTCGTGCTGGCGACGCCGCCCGAGCACGTGCCGGGGCTGTTGAGGGGGCGAGCTCCGGTCGAGGCGGCGCTTCGTCATGCGGCGGCTGACCGGCCCGCCGATGCCTGGCGCGTCGCTCAAACGTGGTGCATCGCCGAGGACACGACCGAAGCGGCCCTTGTGCTCCGGTGGATGCGGGCGCGTATGGCGTTTCGCGCAGGTGCCTACGAGACCAGCGCCAGACTGTACGAGGGCCTCGCCGCGGCGTTCGAAGCCGGGGGGCCGCACAGCCTCACACCGCTGATCCGCGACGACGTCCGCCAGCTCGACTGGCGGCGTCAATTAGGGCCCGGGGCGCCGTCTATCTTGGCGCCCCCGACCCCCGTCCGCGATGCGCTCGTTCCCTGTCCGATTCGCCCTCGTCTGCTCGATGATCGTGGGATGCGCACCCCCGGAGGAGACATTCGAGAATGGAGGGGCCGCGCCCGCAGCACCGACGACGCCGGGCGAACTCGTCGTCGCTGACGCGCGCGTCCATGCCATCCAGCTCCACCAGCGGGGCGACGAGGCGACCCTCCCGGTCCTCGTGCTCGGCAGCTCCGACCAACTCCGGCTGGCGTTCGACCTCGTCGGCACCGACGTCGGGCGGCCGCTGGAGGTGACGTTCATCCACACCGACCGGCTGGGCCAGGAGCGGCTCGTGCCGTCGGAGTATCTGACGGGCTTCGAGCGGGACGACATCATCGACTACGAACGGTCGAGCGCGAACGTCACGGTCCCGTACGTCCACTACACGTACGACTTCCCGAACGGAACCATCGGGTTTGCCATCAGCGGCAACTACCGCGTGGCGGTGCGCGACGGCAGTGGCGCGCTGCTGTTCGAGGCGCCGTTCTACGTCAGCGAGCAACTGGCGGAGGTCGAGCTCGCCTTCGGCTCGACGATCCAGGGCGGGTCGGTGGGCTACGCCATCCAGCCGGCGGCGCGGCTGCGGCCGGGGCGCCAGATCTCCGAGTTCGACGGGTCGCGCTTCACGGTCTGCTTCGCCCGGAACGGCCGGGCGGACCGTCTCCGCTGCGCGCCCGAGCCGTCCCTCATCGACCTCGCGCTCTACCAGTTCTACCTGCCGCGCGACGAGGCCTTCCCCGAGCAGGAGGCACTCTTCGAGGTCGACCTGGGCTATCTCGTGACGAACGACCAGGTCGTCGACGTGGACCGGTCCGCGAACCCGCCGTCGGCCGTGCTCGACCTTGACTACGCCGAGTTCGGCGGCGACGTCCGCGACCCGGTGCTCGCGTCGATCCCGCTCATCGAGTCGGTCTACCGCGACGTCGGCCGGGCCGACGTGGACGGGCAGTACGTCGCGACGACGTTCCGCTTCGTGCCGCCCGGCAGCCGCCAGTCGCCGCGGCGCGTCTACGTCGTCGGCTCGTTCAACGGCTGGCGGGCGACGCCGGACGCCGAGCTGCAGTGGGTGGAGGAGAACGGCCGGTATGAAGGGACGGTCCTGATCAAGCAGGGGCGCTACGTTTACGGCTACGCAGGCGGACCCGCGCAGACGCCCGGCCTCGGCGCGCCCTCTGTGTTCACCGCCTTCGTCTACCTCGACGACACCCGCCGCTTCACCGACCGCCTCGTCGCCGTCCGCAGCGGGGTCGCCCGTTAGTTCACTCACCCCCAGGTTCATGACCCGGTTGCTCCTCCTCGCCGCCGCGCTGGTCGCGGTCGGCGGCTGTTCGTCCACCCAGCAGGCCGCGGCGCCCGCCAGCCCGCCGGCCGCCCAGGGGCGCGGCCAGGGCCGCGGCTCCGACGGCCCCAAGCCCTACGACGAGGTCGTCACGGACGACGCCGTCACCGACGAAGGCCTTTTCGACGTCCACCTCGAAGACGACCGCCAGAAGCTGCTCTTCGAGATCCCCGACTCGCTCTTCGGCCGCGAAATGCTCATCGTGTCGCGGCTGGCGCGGACGACCGAAGGCTATCAGTATGGCGGTTCGAAGACGAACACGCAGGCCGTCCGCTGGGAGCGCCAAGGCGACCACGTGCTCCTACGCACGATCCAGTACCAGAGCGTCGCCGCTGACAGCCTGCCGATCTACCGGGCCGTCCGCGACGCGCAGTTCGAGCCCATCGTCGCCCGCGTGCCCATCGCCGCCTTCGGTCCCGACTCGGCCTCGGTCGTCGTCGACATGACGGGCACCTTTACCGGGGACGTCCCGATCTTCGGCCTCCCGCGCGGCGCGCGCGAGCAGTTCAAGGTCCGCCGCCTCGACGGCGACCGCTCGTTCCTCGCCCGCGCCATGGCCTTCCCGCGCAACGTCGAGATCCGCGCGGTGCTGACCTACGACGCGCAGGACCCGCCGGAGAACGCCTCTAATGGCACGCTAGCGGTCGAGATGGCGCACTCGATGGTGCTCCTGCCGGAGGACCCGATGCGCCCGCGCCGCTACGACCCGCGCGTGGGTTACTTCTCGATCCAGCAGACGGACTTCGGCCTCCCGGCCCAGCGCGCCGAGACGCGTCGCTACATCACGCGCTGGCGGCTGGAGCCGAGCGACCCCGCGGCCTACCTCCGCGGCGAGCTCGTCGACCCGGTTACGCCCATCGTCTACTACATCGACCCCGCCACGCCGTACGAGTGGCGCGACTACATCCGCCAGGGGGTCGACGACTGGCAGGTGGCGTTCGAGGCCGCCGGCTTCTCGAACGCGATCCGCGCCGAGGAGGCCCCGACCGATGACCCGGACTGGAGCCCGGAGGACGCCCGCTACTCGGTCATCCGGTACTACCCGTCGGACATCGAGAACGCCTACGGACCGCACGTCCACGACCCGCGGACGGGCGAGATCCTGGAGTCGGACATCGGCTGGTACCACAACGTGATGAACCTGCTCCGGAACTGGTTCTTCGTGCAGACGGCCGCCGTCAACCCGGAGGCCCGCTCGACGCGGTTCCGCGACGCCCTTATGGGCCAGCTCGTCCGGTTCGTCGCCGCCCACGAGGTCGGCCACACGCTCGGCCTGCCGCACAACTGGATCTCGTCGACGGCCTACCCGGTCGACAGCCTCCGCAGCCCGACGTTCACCGCGACGCACGGCACGGCCCCGTCGATCATGGACTACGCCCGGTTCAACTACGTGGCGCAGCCCGGCGACAACGTGACCCAGCTCATGCCGCGGATCGGCGAGTACGACAAGTGGGCCATCCAGTGGGGCTACACGTGGTTCCCCGACGCCGTCAGCGACGAGGACGCCTTCGACCGCCTCCAGGCCATGGTCGCCGACGTCCGCGACGACCCGGCCCTTCGCTACGGTGAGCAGACCTTCGACCCCGTCGACCCGCGCAGCCAGTCGGAGGACCTCGGCGACGACGCGGTCTATGCCTCGACGCTCGGGCTGGCGAACCTCAAGCGGATCGTGCCCCGCCTCCAGGAGTGGACGACCGAAGACGGGGGCGACTACGACAACCTCTCCGAGCTCTACGACCAGGTCGTCGGGCAGTGGGCCCGCTACCTCGGCCACGTCGGCCGCCAGCTCGGCGGCGTGACCATCGACCCGAAGGTCGTCGGTGAGGACGGGCCGGTCTACGTGCCGGTCTCGGCCGAGCGCCAGCGCGCCGCGGTCCGTTTCCTGGTGGATGAAGGGTTCACGACGCCGGAATGGCTGCTCGACACGGAGATCCTGGGCCGCATCGAGCCGGCGGGCATCTCCGACCGCGTCCAGCGCCTCCAGGAGGGCGCCATGGACCGGATCCTCGATCCGATCCGCCTCGCGCGCCTCGCCGAGGCCGAGTGGCTCGACGAGGAGGCCTACCCGGCGGCCGAGTTGATGGACGACCTCCAGGACGGCCTGTTCTCGGAGTTGGCCTCCGGCGGCGCCATCGACCCGGCGCGGCGCTCGCTCCAGCGGGCCTACGTGGACCGACTCGGCGAGCTGCTGTCGGGTGAAGGGTCCAGCATCCCACCGCAGTTCGCGAACGCGGCGTACGGCTACCGTCCGCAGGCCTCGAACCGCTCGGAGGTGCAGCCGCTCTCTCGCGGCGCGCTCCTGACGCTCCAGAGCCCCCTCGAGCGGTCGCTCGCGCGCGACACGACGAACAACAATCGCGCCGAGCGCACCCAACTGCTCGTTCTCCAGGCCCGCATCGAGAACATCCTCGACCCGCAGGACTGAGCGTCCGCCAGCGACGTCCTGCGAAATCGGCAGGAGGAGCGGGCCGCCCGGTTGTTCCGGCGCGGCCCGCTCCGCTTTTTGTGACCTCATCGCCTCAGCCCCGTGCTCGACCTCAGCGCCGCCGACCCCGACGTCCTCGTCCTCGTGGGGACGCAGACCGGCAACTCCGAGATCGTCGCCGACGCGCTGGCGGAGCGGCTGGGCGACCTCGGCTTCGCCGTGCACGTGCTCGATATGGCCGAGGCCTACCCGGAGCTCCTCGAAGATCACCGCCAGCTGGTGGCCGTCACCTGCACGTGGTCCGAGGGGACGTTTCCCGACAACGCGGTCGACTTCATGGAGGCGTTCGAGGCCGTCGCCCCGGACCTGGCCGGCGTCCGCTTCGCCGTCTGCGGGCTCGGCGACCGTGACTACGATCCGTACTATCAGACGGCTGCGTACCGGCTGGTCGATCTCTTACGCCAGCGAGGCGCGGCGGCGGTGGTCCCGATTCACGAGATCGACGGCGGGCCGACGGCGGACGATGTGGCCGGGGCCGTCGCTTGGGGCGAGCGCGTCGCGGAGGCCTTCGCGACGCACGTGAAGGGTGGGGGGGAGGACGCCTGAGATCCTAACGGAGCCGGGCAAATTCGGCGGTACCCGTTGCCGAGCCCCGCGGGTCGTGGTTACATAGGAGAGTGTAACCGGTTACACTGGCATTCCGGCCACGCGGAGCAGGTCCGATGCCTCGGCACGAGGCGGGGCTTGCCCCAGCCCGGAGTCGCCGAGGCCGGCGAGGCCTCTGGTGCCGAACCCCCTGCCGAGCGTCCTGCTCGACCCGCGGGGCAGGTTCCGGAAGCGCTTGCACTCCCCCAACTCCCAGCCCCATTTCTCTGATGAGGATGTTTTTACGGTTCGCCGTGGTCGCGCTGCTGGCCGTCCTGCTCCCGAGCACGGACGCACTGGCGCAGATCGCGAACACACCCAGCGCCGACGGCGTGCTGGGGCAGCCGGACTTCGTGACGAAGACGTCCGGCCTCTCAGCCTCGACCTTCAACGGGCCCAACGGCGTCGCCGTTGATCCGCTCACCGGCAAGCTCTTCGTGGCCGACCGCGGCAACAACCGCGTGCTCCGCTTCACGTCGGAGGCGGCGCTCCAGGTGGGCGGCGCAGCGGAGGCGGTCTTCGGCCAGGACGACTTTGAGTCGCGCGTCTCAGGGTCGGCGGCGAACCGGCTGAACAACCCCATCGGCATTCATGTCGACGCCAGCGGCCGTCTCTGGGTCGCCGACTACAGCAACAACCGTGTGCTCCGCTTCGACGACGCCTCGTCGAAGCCGACGGGCGCCTCCGCCGACGGCGTCCTCGGCCAGCCCGACTTCACGTCCAGCGCCTCTGCCGTGACCGCCAGCGGCATGCGCGGGCCGGTCACGGCCTTCGCCGATAGCGAGGGCCGTGTCTGGGTCACCGAGTTCTCGAACCACCGCATCACCCGGTTCGACGACGCGGCTTCGAAGCCGAACGGCGCGGCGGCCGACGGCGTGCTCGGCCAGCCGGACTTTACCTCCGGCTCGTCGGGGCTCAGCGCCACGGCGTTCTCGAGCCCGAACGCGCTCTACGTCGATGCCGAGGGTCGGCTCTACGTCAGCGACAACGGCAACCGCCGTGTGCTCCGGTTCGACGCGGCCGCCTCGAAGGCGGACGGCGCGGCGGCCGACGGCGTGCTCGGCCAGCCGGACTTCGTCACCAACACGTCGAACGTGACACAGGATGGGATGACGGCCCTCCGGTTCGTCTACGGCGACAGCGACGGCCGGCTCTTCGTGATCCAAGAGAACTCGCACCGCATCACGATCTACGAGGATGCCGCCACGCTGGCGAACGGCGCGCCGGCGGACTACGTCTGGGGCCAGCCGGACTTCACGTCGGGCTCCGCCGCCACCCCGCCGACGGCCGAGAGTTTCAACACGCCGCGCGCCATCTACATCGACGACGCCACCCACCACGCCTGGATCGCCGACTACAGCAACCACCGCGTGCTGCGCTTCGACCTGACGCCGCCCGAGGTGTCCACGCTGGCGCTGCTCGCGCCGAACGGCGGCGAGTCGCTGGTCCGCGGCACGACGTACGCGATCCAATGGAGCAGCCAGAACGTCGACAACGTCGGGCTGGCGTACTCCGTCGACGATGGCGCGGCGTGGACCGCCATCGACACGGTCGCTGCCGATGCGGGCCAGTACGACTGGTCGGTTCCGAGTTCACTCACGACGACCGGCCGCGTCCGGATCTACGACGTCGACGACGCGACGCTGGCGGACACGAGCGCGGCGACTTTCTCGATCGTCGAGCCCAGCGAGAGCGTCACGCTGCTCTCGCCCAACGGCTACCAGCGCTGGGGAGCCGGCTCCACCTACAAGATTCTGTTCTCGACGCGCGACGTCTCGTCCGTGGACCTGTCCTACTCGCTCGACGACGGCCAGACATGGGAGACCATCGCCAGCGGCTACGCGGCCACCTCGGGGGCCTACTCGTGGACTCTGCCGGAGGCGATGACCACAGAGGCGCGCATCCGAATCACGCAGGCCGGCGTGCCCTCGGTCTTCGACGAGAGCGACGCTGCGTTCACCATCGCGTCCGAGCCGTTCGGGCATCCGCAGGACCTCGTGTTCTTCTCGGGCAGCCCCGTCGGCGGCACCCTCGACGCGAGCTACGCCGCCGCGACGGCGCCCAGCACCGTGGCCAACCAGGGCTCGAAGCTGCCGCTCTCGGCGACCTTCGCCCTCGTCGACAACTACGCCATCCGGCTCTCCTGGATGTCCGCCGAAGGCGGCAGCTGGAGCGCGGCCGTCGCCAGCGCGGGCTGGGTCGGGCGCGACATCACGGCCAAGGACTCGCTCGAATTCCGCGTCTTCACCGAGACGGCAGTCGCCATGGCCGACCTCCCGGTGATCTTCGTGGAGGACCTCTCGAACCGACGCTCGCCCAAGCTCCAGCTGGCGACGTACTCGGAGGGCTGGGAGGCCAACACCTGGAACCGCGTCGTCGTCCCGGTCTCGGCGTTCACGGGCAATGCCGGCACGACCGACATGACCCGCGTCAAGACCGTCTTCCTGGGCCAGAACCAGGCTGACGGCGTGGCGCAGACGGTCTACCTCGACGACGTTCGCTTCTCCGGCGGCGACATCATCAGCGGCGAGGACCGCCCGGTGATCGTCGTGCTCGGGTCGTCGACGGCGGCCGGCACCGGCGCCAGCTCGGCGGCGACCTCGTGGGTCGGCCGCTACCGCACCTACGTGCAGTCGCTCGACGAGGACGCGCTGGTCGTAAACCTCGCCGTCGGCGGGTACACCACCTACGACGTGATGCCGACCGGCTTCGTCCCGCCGTCCGGGCGGCCGGCGCCCAAGCCGAACAACAACATCACCTACGCCCTGGTCTACGAGCCGACGGCGATCATCGTCAACCTGCCGAGCAATGACGCCAACATCGGCGTGCCAGTCGCCGATCAGATGGCCAACATGCGGGCGATCCGCGACACGGCCGAGGCGCACGGGATCCCGATCTGGTTCACGACGACGCAGCCGCGCAACTTCGCGGACGACGCGCGCCGCGATAGCCTCATGGCCGCTCGTGACTCGATCCTGACCCAGTTCGCCCCGCAGACCATCGACTTCTGGACGGGTGTCGCCACGTCGACGGGCACCATCGAGCCCGCTTACAACTCGGGCGACGGCATCCACCTGAACGACGCGGGCCACGCGCTCCTGTTCGAGCGCGTGAACGCGGCTGAGGTCTGGTTCCCGGCGAATGTGGGCACGGGCGAGACCCCGGCGTCGACGTTCGCGCTCGACGCGAACTACCCGAACCCGGTCCGCGGGACGACCTCGATCCAGTTCTCGCTGCCGTCGTCGACGGCGCGCGCGACGCTGGAGGTGTTTGACCTGCTCGGCCGGCGCGTCGCCGACGTACTCGACCAGTCGCTCGAAGCCGGCCTCCACACGGTCCAGTTCGACGCGTCGACGCTGTCGAGCGGCGTCTACGTGTACCGGCTGGCGGCGGAGGGGCAGACGCTCGTCCGGCGCATGACCGTCGTGCGCTAGCGTCGCTCTCCGCGTCGCGGATCCGGGCACGGTCGTCCTTCCGGGGCGGCCGTGCCCGTTTTCGTTTCGCCCCGATTGCGAACCGCACCGTCCACCGGCCGGTTCATCGCCCATGGACCTCGCCGACCTCGACCTCTCCGACCTCCGGTTTCGCACCTCCGCCGACGTGCACGACGAACTGGCGGCGGCGTGCGAGGCCAACCCCGACCTCGCGACGTTCGAGATCCTCGGCGCCAGCGAAGAAGGGCGGCCGATTGCCGGCATCACGCTCGGCTACGGCCCGCGCGTCGTCACCCTCGTGGCCGGTGCGCACGCCGACGAGCCCGTCGGCCCCGAGACGCTGCGGACGCTGGTCCTCGCCGGGCTGGCGGCGCGCGACTGGGGCGCCGAGGACGACGGCCTGGCCGACCTGTTCGAGCGCGTCACCCTCCGCATCCTTCCCCACGTCAACCCCGACGCCGAGGCGCGCAACGCCGGCTGGATCCGCCAGTGGGACGCGAGCGACCCGGCGGCGACGCTCGGCGCCTACCTGCGCGGCCGACGCCGCGAGCTGCCCGGCCGCGACGTCGAGTTCGGCTACCCGGCGATGCGCGTCGAGAACGCGCTGGGCCATGCC
>CAYPVZ010000090.1:0-9373 GCA_964414235.1 uncultured Rhodothermales bacterium
ACGGCGTGGTTCGCCAGCGGTTCGACCGGCGCGGTCTGGCGGTCTCCATCCACGGTCAGAAACGTGGCCTCCTCGGCCGTGGTGACGGCGTCGAGCACGCCGAGCGTCCACGCCCCCACCTGCCCGCTCAGCTTGGCCGCGCCGAGGATGGTCGTCTGCTCGGGGTTGTCGAAGTAGGCCACGTCATCGCCCGTGTCCCAGACGCCGTCGGCGCCCCGGTAGCCGTAGAGCGTCCCGAACGCCGACGGCGAGCGGCCGATGCGGCGCGAGTAGAAGAACTCGGGCCGCTCGGTGACATAGGCGGCGGCGCGGGTGTAGCCGAAGTCGAACACGTCGGTCCCCTCGATGAAGAACGGTCGGCGCTCGGGGAAGCGCGTCTCGAAGTCGGTCAGGTTGACGTCGGCCGGGTCCTGCTCGACCTGCCCGAAGTCCGGGTTGAGGGTCGCGGCGAGCGTGAGCGCGCTCGTGAGCCCGACGCTGAGGTCGACGCCGACGGCCGGGCTGAGGTCGTTGGCGTCGTAGAACGGGTCGGCCGCGTCGCCGGGCTGGCGGACGAGCCGGCTGGCGGCGTAGGGCACCACCTCGACGCGGCGCGGCGCGCGGAGCTCGCTCAGCCCCTGGAGCGTGCCGAAGCGCGAGACGTAGCCGTCGGCGTCGGGCGGGATCGGCGCCCAGTGGGCGATCTCGCCGGTCGCCGGGACGTCGCGCTGGAACTGGATCTGCCACGGCGTCGCCGAGGCCGCGTCGTAGCGGAGCTGGCTGAATGGGATCCGCACCTCGACCGTGTAGCCCTGGCCGGAAGCGTCCGAAAACCGGCCGACGGCGCTGTCCCAGACGGCGTCCCAGGTCGCGTCGCCGCCGTTCTGGTCGTTGTAGAGCAGTACGTCCTGCTGCACGCCCGCCAGGTTGACGCCGAACGAGAACGCCGTCCGCCCGTCGGCCGGGCTGCCGACCTCGATGAACACGCGGTCCGACGCCTCGCCGAACTGATCGCGCCGGACGAGCCGCCGCACGAGCGTCGCCGGGTCGCGGACATACGCCTTGACGCCGACGTAGAGCGCGGCGCGGTCGTAGAGCACGCGCGCCTCGGTCCGCTCCGACGACGGCGCGCCGGGCGTCGGCTCCATCTGGACGAAGTCGGTCGCGGCCTCGGCCTCGGCCCACGCCGCCTCGTCGAGCCGCCCGTCGACGTGGAGGCCGGCGCCGTCCGCCAGCCGGAGCGCCGTAAGCTGGCGGTGCGCCTCCGCGCCGTCCGGCCCGACCGCGGGCACCTGCGCCACCGACACAGACGACGCAAGAAAAAGAACGGCGAAAATGCGCATGGGGACAGAAGTGTGCGGCCCTGACAATAGCACCCGACGCGGCTCCCAGGCAAGCGCGCTCCGCGGCGTCTAAACGGACCGCCAGCCCCAACCGGAACGCGCGCCGCAAACGGTAGCGGGCGGCCCGGTCCGCACCGAGCCGCCCGCCTCCGAGATCTCCTGAAGACCGTCAGCCCTCGGCCGCCGGGTCCTCCTCGACGACGGCCGGGCCGGCCCACACCGACGCGCCCGCCTCCGTCTCGGCCGTCCCGCCGAAGCCCACGTCGCCGGCGGCGCCATCGCCCGCTGCCGCCGGCTGGCGGTCCGGGTCGACGGCGCTCGCGAAGTAGTCCTCGATGTCGAAGGCGTCGACCTGGATGGCGTCTGTGCGGGCCGCCTCAGCGCGCTGGAGCAACTCCGCCTCGTCGGCCGTGATGACGCCGGCCTCGACGGCCTGCGCGATGAGCGTGGCCGGGTGCTGCTTGGGCAGCTCGCGGCGGCGGATGGCCGCCTTGATCTTCGAAACGACGCCGTCAGCCTCATAGCAGAGGCGGAGGGCATTCTCGAGCCGGCCGAGGGTGTGCTCGGGGTCGAGCGTGGAGAAGACGGCGGGCGTGATTCGGTCGCGCTGCTCGCCGGGCACCTGGAGCGCGGCGGCCACCTTGTGCCCGAGGTGGTCGGACGGGCCGGCCGAGATCCGGTTGAACCGGCTCCACGCCGCCAGTGGGCCGCGGAACAGCCACGTCGCGCCCGGCACCTGGAGGTTGGCGAAGAGGCCGTCGAAGGCGTCCTGGATCTGGGCGAAGGCGTACTGCATGGCCCAGTGGAGAAACGGCTCGTCCTCCTTGCGCTGGCCCTCGGCCTCGAAGCGGCGGAGCACGGCGGTCCCGAGGTACATCCACGAGAAGACGTCCGCGAAGCGGCCCGTCAGCTTCTCCTTGCGCTTGAGGTCGCCGCCGAGCGTGCCCATGGCGAGGTCAGCCAGGAACGCGAACGTGGCGCTGGACCACGCCAGCTTCCGCCAGTAGCGCGCCCCGGCGCCGGAGACCGGCGCGCCGGCGAGGTACCCGCGGCTCAGCGAGAGCCCGACGGCCCGGAAGCCGTTGCGGATGACGTGCCCAATGTGCGGCCAGAACGCGGCGTCGAAGGCGCGCACGTCCTTCGCCATGAGCGCCTGCATCTCGCGGAGCGCGTACGGGTGGCAGCGGATGGCGCCCTGCCCGAAGATCATGAGCGTCCGCGTGAGGATGTTGGCGCCCTCGACGGTGATGCTCACGGGCAGGCCGATGTAGGCGCTGGCGAGCGCGTTGCGCGGCCCACGCGAGATCGCATTGCCCCCGAGGATGTCCATGGCGTCGTTGACGGCCTTCCGGAACAGCTCGGTCGTGTTGTACTTCATCATGGCCGTGACGACGGCCGGCGCGGCGCCCTGGTCGAGCCCGGCGCAGGTGTATCGGCGCGCGGCCTCCATGAGGTAGGCCCAGCCGCCAATCCGCGCGAGCGGCTCTTCGATGCCCTCGAACTTGCCGATCGAGAGCCCGAACTGGGTGCGGACGAGCGCGTGCGCGCTGGCGATGCGCGCGGCCTGCTGCACGCCCGCCGTCGCCGAGGCGGGCAGGGAGATGCCGCGGCCGGCCGCGAGGCTCTGCATGAGCATCCGCCAGCCGCGCCCGGCCCCGGCCGCCCCGCCGATGACCGCGTCCTCGAGCTTGACGACAACGTCGTGGCCCTCGGTCGGGCAGTTCCAGAACGGGACGCCGAGCGGGTCGTGGCGCTTGCCGAGGACGACGCCCTCCGTGTCGGTCGGAACGAGAGCGCACGTGATGCCGAGTGTCTTGCCCTTGCCGAGCAACTCGTCGGGGTCCTCCAGCTTGAACGCGAGGCCGAGCACGTCCGAGATGGCCGCCAGCGTGATGTAGCGCTTGCGCCAGTTGAGGCGGAGGTACAGCTCGCCGTCATCGCCCTTGAAGACGACGCCCGTCGACGAGATGGCACCGGCGTCCGACCCGGCGCCGGGCTCCGTCAGGGCGAAGGCCGGGACGGCCTCACCGCTCGCCAGCTTGGGCAGCCAGTGGTCCTTCTGCGCGTCGGTCCCGAAGTGAGCCAGCAGCTCGGCCGGGCCGAGCGAGTTGGGCACCATCACGGTGATGCCGAGCGTACTCGACACGCTGGCCGACTTGGCGACGATGACGCTGTTGGCGCTCGGGCTGAACCCGTGCCCCCCGTACTCCTTGGGCACGACGAGCCCGAAGAAGCGGTCGGCCTTGAGCTTCTCCCACGCCTCCGGCGGGAGGTCGCGCCGCTGCCAGACCTCCCAGTCGTCGACCATCTGGCAGAGCTCCTCGACCGGCCCGTCCAGGAACGCCTGCTCCTCCTCCGAGAGCTCGGCGTAGGGCTGGCTCAGGAGCCGCTTCGTGTCCGGCTTGCCCGAGAACAGCTCCCCCTCGACCCAGACCGTGCCGGCGTCGATGGCCTCCTGCTCGGTCTCGGAGATGACCGGCAAAAACTGGAGCTTTTCCATGAGCCCCATCACGCCGGCCGAGAGCTGGCGGCGGAGCGGCCGGACGAGGAAGACGGCCGCAAGCACGGCGAACACGACCGCCAGCCAGACCGGAGCGCCGAAGCCGACGAGGGCGACGAGCCCCGCCAGCGCCCACGCCCACAGCGGGGCGCCGGTGAAGCCGAGCGCGAACAGGACGAGGAGCACGCCGACGACGGCGGCCCAGACCGGCGTGCCGGCGAAGAGGGAAAGAGCGTCCATGACAGCAGGGGGAGAGTCCAGGGAAACGCTTCGGAGCGGATTAACAGTGTAAACCAACCGCACAGCCGCGGGCAAGCCTGGAATGCCGCGGCGCGGCGCGGGGGTCCCCCCGTCACGCCCGGCACGGACGCCAGCTCGGGGCTGCGCAACGAGGCGGCCCGCCGCGCGTACGGGCGCCGCCCCCCCCCTTCCCCATGAAGACGCTCCTCCGCTGGCTGGCGAGCGCCGCCGCACTCCTCGCTACTGCCTATCTCGTCCCCGGCATCACCGTCGACGCGTTCACGACGGCCCTCATCGCGGCGCTGGTGCTCGGCCTCGTCAACGGCGTGCTCGGGCCCATCCTGCGGTTCTTCTCGTTCCCGATCCGCCTGCTCACACTCGGGCTGTTCTCGCTCGTCATCAACGCTGCGCTGTTCGCGCTGGCGGCGTACCTCGTGCCCGGCTTCGAGGCCGACGGCGTCGGCGCGGTGTTCGTCGGTGCCATCGCCTACGGCGTCCTCTCGTGGCTCATCCAGGGCGTCCTGGGCACGAACAAGAAGTAGTCCTGGCCGATCTGGGACCGAACGCCGCTTGACTTCGGGAACACCTCCGACGCCATGCGCCTCGTCGTCCTTCTTCCCCTCGCCGCCTGCGACTCCGCCAGCAGCGACGGCGAGGGCGGAACCGACACGTACAGCGTCCACTACACCGGCTCGACCGTCCTCTCGCCGTCGCTCGACGAGCACCCGACGGGCCACGCTCTCTTCGCGACCGTCGGCGTCGGGCTGGGCGAGACGACCGTCCAGCGGTTCGTCGTCGAGCTCCAGGACAACAGCGCCGACCCGTTCCTCCTGCTCGACCTGTATTTCGAGTCGGCAGCCATGCCGGGCGTCGGGACCTACACGGCAGACGCGCCGGAGGGCGGAGCCGCGGGCAAGGTCCACGTGTCGCTGACGCAGAGCCAGGCGAGCCCGTCGTACGCCGAGTTCTTCGAGGGCGAGAGCGGGACGGTCACGATCACCGAGGCCTCGTCGTCCCGCGTACGCGGGACGATCGACGCGACGATTCGGACGGCAGGCTATTCGGCCCCGAGCGGGAACGCGGTCCGCATCCAGGGCACGTTCACGGCGATCCAGGGCCACCTGTAGACCGGCTGGCGGCCGACGTCGCCAGCCAGACCGACGGTCTAGACGCCGCGGACGCGGTCGTAGGCGTGACGGACGGCACCCTTGACCCGACTCCAGACCACGTTGTCGGACATCGGGTAGCCGTGGCGACGGTAGTACGCTTCGCGGAGGTCGGCCTCGGCGTCGTCCCACGGGCGGTCGGCGTAGCGGTCGTCGTAGGCGAAGTCATAGCCCGCACGGTAGGCCGGGGCGAGGTCGTCGTAGGCGAGGTCGGTGTCGCCGTAGGCGCCCCGGAAGTCGGACCGGAAGTCGTCGTCGTAGGCGGCGAAGTCGGCCACACCGTGAGCGGCCGCGTCGCGCTGGGCGTCGGCGATCTCGCGTCGCGCCTCGGACCGCTCCGCCGCCACCTCGGGCGGCTCGACGCGGCGGACGCCGTGGGCGTCGGTGTAGGCGCGCGTCGCGACGCCGGCCGGGGCGCCGTAGGTCGTCACGTAGACGACGCCGTCGTCGAGCGAGACGTCCTCGGCGCGGAAGCGCGAGCCGTCGGTAAGGATGATCGTGTCGACCACCGCGCGCTCGGTGTCGACGGCCATCCCGCCGACGGTCCCGACGGGGTTGCCGTTGGCGTCGCGGACCTCCCAGCCGCGGAGGTCCTGGTCGGAGTCGACGAGCTCCCAGTCCTTGGTGTCGTCGAGGAGAACGTGGGCCATGGGTCTACTCGGTCGTGGTGGTGGTGTCGAGGGCCGCGTCGGTCGGCGGCGGGTTCGGCGGCGAAGCCTGCGAGCCCGTGCCCGGCGTGGGCGGCGTCGCGACGCCCGTCGTATCGGTCGGCGACGGCTGGAGGTCGACGGGGGCCGAAGCCGGCATCACGCCGCGCGGGGTGTCGGCATCGACGGGTTCGCCGGTTCCGTCGCCGTCGAAGTCGAGGAAGAAAAAGGCCAGAACGGCGGCGGCGAGCAGGGCCAGCAGGAGCCACAGCCAGCCGGGCACGCCGCGCCGGGTGGGTTGGACGGGGATATGGGCCATCGGGGGGTCGGGGTGAGGGGCGTGGGCCGACGCTCTTGAACCGGGCGCCGTCCCGGTCGGTCCGCCCGCACTCTGCTTTCAGCCTTCCCCCCACGCATGTCCCGTCGCCGCCCCCCTCGCGCGCTCGGCGGGGCCTCGCTTCCGTCAGGCGCGCACGCGGCCGGCCTAGGGGCCGGGCGGGAGGTACGTTTCCGCATGCTCCGACCGGCCCTGCTTCTCTGGCTCCTCGTCGCCGCGTGCGACTCCCCGACCGAGCGCGTCGTCGTTTCCCGCGCGATCCACGATGCGGAACACCCCGCGGGTACGGGGCACCCTTGGCCACTCACGGTCGAGGCCGGGTATGCCTACTGTGAGGGGGGACGACTGGCCGTCTTCGAGACGATGGACGGGAAGAGATATGCGGTCGCAGGCGCCCGGGCCACGGTCGCCCGCTCGGGCTATCCCCCCATCGAGGAACTTCAGGCCGCCGATCCAAACTCGACGACGGGTGCGAAGCTGACCCTTCACTATGTGCGAGACCGCACCGTTCGGACGTGCGGGCCGGAGTCACTGGACCCCTAGGCGCCCGTCCGTCGCGTGTCAGCCCCCGAGGCCATCGAGCACCGCCCGTCCCCGGTCGCGCGTCATCCAGTCGCCCGCGCCGAGGCGCGGGATCCAGGTCTGGAGACGTGACCGAGCCTCGGCGCGCTCCCCCTGGCCGGCGCGCGCGATGGCGACCTCGACCTGACCCTGGGCCACCCCGACGCTATCGCCCCACACTCTCGCGAGACGAATGGCCTCCTGGCCCGACGACACAGCGGCGGCATGGTCGCCCACGCCGTTCTTGACCTCGGCTCGCAGGCTCAGGAGGTCCGATAGCGCCCCGTCGTTCAGGCTCAGCGTGCGAAGGGCGACGGCGTACGCCGAATCGACCCGGGGCTCGGCATCCGCATACCGTTTGTCGAAGGCGGCCACGTACGCGTAGGACGTCAGTTGGGATAGCGTGACGGGGTGATCGGTCCCGTAGACCCGGCGCGCGATCTGGAGCGCCTGGGCCTGGAGCCCCTCCCACTCGGGCTCCCGAGCGGTGTACCGCATGGCGGACCCGAGCGGCCCGAGCGTCGCGAGCAGACGCACGCTGTTGCGCCCGTAGGTCCGTTCGAGCAGTCGCGTGGCCTCCTCGTAGGCCGCGATGGCCGTGGGGAAGTCGCTCCCGTAGGCGGCCAGTCTCCCCTTCTGCGCGAGAGCCTCCGCACGCAGTTCCGGTCGGTCGCCCGCCAGGTCGAGCGCCAGGTTGCTATAGCCTTTGGCCGGCATCAACCCCGCGTTCGGCGCCGTCATAAACTCCTCGGACAGAGCGAGAGCGAGGTCGAAGCGGACCCGGGAGGCGTCCGAGTGAGAGGCCAGACCGAGCGCCCGGACGAACAGGTCGATGGCCTCCCAGCCGTCGCCGCTGCGGGCATGGCCGAGCCAGAGCATGGCGTTGGCCTGAAGGTCACCTCCGGCCGAGCCCAGCGTCTCCACGGCGAGCGCGAGCAGCGAGTCAGCCCGCGCCGTCTCGCCCGCGTCGAGGTACGTGCGGCCGAGCGTCGTGAGGAGGTAGCCCCGGAGGGCGTCGGACTCGACGGCGGCGACCCGGCCGAGCGCCTGGTCGAGCGCCTCGTCGACCGTGACCGTGCGCCCCTCGGTAAGGCGCGGGTTCGCGTCGTCGAACACGCTGCCGAGCAGGGAAGCGGCCTCCTCGGCACGTGCGACCGCCGACAGCGCCTCGGCCCGAGCCGCGCGCTCGTTCGAGAGCGACGCCAGCGCCACCGCCAGCCCGACGACGAGCGCGGCCACGGCCACGCCCGCCGCCGCTACGAGCGCTCGGTTCCGCCGCACGAACCGTCCGACGACGTACGCTACCGAGTCCCGACGTGCTTCCACCGGACGCCCCTCCAGATACCGCTCCAGATCGTCCGCCAGCGCCGCCGCGCTCGCGTACCGACGCGCCGGGTCCGGGTGGAGCGCCCGCAGGCAGATCACGTCGAGGTCGCCCCGGAGCTGGCGGCTCCGCTGCGACGCGTCGAACGACGCGCGGTCCACACCGGAGGGCGGCCCCGTCACGACCTTCGACGGGCGCGTCGGCTCCGTTATCGGCGGGCCCGGACGGTCCGGGCCGTCGTCGTGCGGTCGGCGGCCCGTCAGCATCTCGTAGAGCAGCGCCCCGAGCCCGTACACGTCGGCCGCCGTCGTCACCGTCGCCGTCGGCGCGTAGAGCTCGGGCGCCGCGTACGCCGGCGTCAGGAGCCGCATCCCGGTTCGCGTCAGCGGGAATGCCGCGCTCGACTCGTCCTCGGCCGCCTCCAAAAGCTTCGCGATGCCGAAGTCGAGGACGACCGGTCGAGGCACCCCGTCGGCCTCCGTGACGAGGACGTTCGACGGCTTGAGGTCGCGGTGGACCACGAACCGCCGGTGGGCGTGGTCGACCGCCCAGGCCACCTCGGCGACGAGGCGGACCCGGTCGCGGACGCCGAGGACGTGGGCGTCGGCCCAGTCCGTGATCGGCGCGCCGTCGACGAACTCGGTGACGAGGTACGGCACGCCGTCATCGGTCTCGCCGCCATCGAGGAGCCGCGCGATGCCGGGGTGGTCGAGCGCGGCGAGGAGGTCGCGCTCGCGGCGCAGCCTCGCGGCGACGTCGGCGCCGGCGAGTGCGAGGGACTGGCGGACGACCTTGAGGGCAACGGTCTTGGCGAAGGCGCCGTCGGCGCGGTGGGCCCGGTAGACCCGGCCCATGCCGCCCTCGCCCACGAGCGACTCGATCCCGTACGCCCCGATCCGGATGACCGCTGCGGGTCTCGGGTCCTCCTCCGTCGTCGCGTCCCCGCTGCGCACGAGCGGCTCGACGACGGCCTCGGGCCGGTCGATCAGCGCGAGCTCGCGCGCGGCGTCGCGGAGCAGCGGCGCCAGCGCGGCCTGGACCTCCGGATCGAGCGACGCGAGGTACGCCTGGCGGTCGTCGCCGTCGAGGTCGAGGGCGTGGTCGAACGCGGCGTCGATGACCGTCCAACTGGGGCGGGTCGCCATCGTCAGTCGAGGTCGGCGTGGAGGTAGGCCCGGGCGCGCGCCCAGTGGCGGGTCGCCGTGCGGCGGGTCACGCCGAGGACGTCGGCGGCCTCGGCCATGTCGAGGCCGCCGAAAAACCGGAGCTCGTCGAG
>CAYPVZ010000091.1:0-9355 GCA_964414235.1 uncultured Rhodothermales bacterium
TGATGAAGACGGGGACGCGCGTGGCCGTGCCGGTCCCGCCGCCGGCCCTGGCGATTGTCGAGCGCCAGCGCGAGCTTGCCCCTTCCCCCCTCGCGTTCCCGCTCGTCGTGCCTGCCGACCTCTCCGATCCCGTCCGCCTGCGTCGCCGGGTCAACGCCCGGAACGCCCAGCTCAACGTGAGCCTGAAACGGGCGGCGAAGGCGGCCGAGGTCGAGCCGGAGGGACTCACGATGCACGTGGCGAGGCACAGCTACGCCGACTTCGCACGGCGGAAGTCGGGCGACCTCTACGCGATCTCGAAGACGCTCGGCCATAAGGACCTCGCGACGACCGAGGCGTACTTGAAGTCGTTCGATCAGGACGCCGTCGACAAGCTAGGTGCCGACCTGTGGTCATGAGCGATGACCAAGAGAGGTCCCTTGGTATCCCTCCGTTGGAGGCCGACCGTCTCGCCATGGGACGCCGTGTGCGGACGGTTGCGCCTCTCCCAGGTAGTCTCCTGCCGGAAGACCCGAGAGACAACGAACACTACGGCGAGTTGATGGACGGGGTGACCGCGCCACACTGGAACTCGGCCGTCGACACTCTGAGATCGGGGCCGCAGGGCTATCTCGCACTCCTCCAGATGCGGGACCGACTCGACGAGCGTCTCGACCGTGAGCGCCGGGTTTACGAGAGGGCCGAGGTGACGAGGAGCGTCGCGGCCCGAGTCGGCCGGATCGTCCGGGCCGAGGCGAACCGGCACGGAGCATCCACGATGATGTACGTGTCTCTCCGTGACTCCGGCGGCGGGACTAGCGATTGGGAATGGGCTCCGGAAGACGCGGTCGTGGACTTCATCCCGCTACCGCGCCCCGTAGATATGCCAGACCAATACCGTCTCGTGGACGCCGAGGTGACCGAGCTCCTCGAGCGGTACAGCACTCTACGGGAGCGAGACAGCGTGCCGTTCCCGAGAGCTCTGCTCTCATTCAACCCCGAGGACACGTGGGACGACTGCGAGCGGATCGTGGCTGGACGGACGTGGTCGTGGAAGCCTGGGGCGACAGAGAAGTGGCGAGAGCGTCGGGTCGAACTCATCGAGTTCAGGCTCTCCGTAGTCGAGCAGGTCCTGAGCGAGCATGAAGTGCTCGGCTACGTTGGAGAGTACGGGGAGTCGCCGCGGCCGGTCGAGCTCGACGAGGAGCAGGAGGAGTTCCTGAAGGCTGCGCTCCGAGCCTTCGAGTTGGTCGACAAGAGGAAGCTCGAGCCAACGTGGTTCGCGATCCAAGGGAAGCTGGCCGAGTGGACGGGGCGGTCCCGGAACCAGTTGGAGCGGATCGCCGAGAAGCGCTTCGATGCGTTTGAGAAGGGGAGTGGAAGCGGCCGGCCCTCCGCTCAGGATGTGGAGGAGAGGTACAGCCTCTTCCGGCGGCAGACGGAGCGCTGGGCGAGAAGCTCTGGCATCGGATCCGCCTCGGAGGACCGGTAACGGCCAGAACTACCGGCGCACAAGGGCTATGTACCTCGCAAGTACCTAGCCTACTGGTGTATACGTCTCCCGGGGGAGACGTGGAAAGGGTGGCCACAGCAACCACCCGCTCTTGACCCCCGACCCGCTCTCCGAATCGCTCCGCGCGCTCGTCGCCGACGCCGTCGCCGACGCCATCGGTCCGGCCGTCCGGCAGGCCGTCGAGGACGCCCTCCCCGAGGTCGCCCGCCGCGCCGCGCTCCCCCCGTACCTGAACAAGGTTGAGCTCTCCGAGCTCACAGGCTGGAGCGCGCGGAAGGTCGATTACATGAGGTCGAAGGGGACGCTCCCCTACATCCGCCGAGGCAGGACCGTCCTGTTCCGTACGGCGGACATCGAGTCCCTCCTCATGGAGGGCTACGTCCCGGCGAAGGGCCGGGCGGACGGCTAGCTGCGGTCGTCCATTCCCACAACCGCCCGGTCACCGGGCACCCCCATGAACGAGAACCACGGCCGCAGCGCCCAATCCGTCCCCCCCGCGAACACGTGTTCGCCGAACGGGTCCCCCCGAGAGCGTCGGAAAGCCCTCCGCCGCTGCGAGAGGGTCATCCGGCGCTACGAGCAGTCGTCGCTCGAAGCGGGCGCCGCGCTCAAGCAGGTCCGCGACGGCGAGCTCTTCGAGCTTGACGGCTTCGAGGACCTCCGGGCCTATGTCGAGGCCACCTGCACGTTCGAGTACCCCCGAGCCCAGCAGCTCATGCGCGGCGCCGAGTCCCTGGTGATCCTCCGGTCGGCCGGCGTCGAGCGGCTCCCGACGAACGAGGCGCAGGTCCGCCCGCTCGCGACCCACGAGGTAGACGTCCAGGTCAAGGCGTGGAAGGCCGCCCTCGACGCGGCAGGCGAACACGGATCGCCCAGCCTAAAGACCGTCCGCGACGTGGTCGACGTCGTGTCCGGGACCGCCGAGCGCCGGGCTGCCCGCCAGGCGTCGGACCTCACGCGCGACTGGCCCCGCGACGCGGCCCGGTCCGTCGCCCGCATCGACCAGCCGTCCCGGTCGGCCGTCGCCCAGCGTGTCAACGAGCGCGTCGAGGCCGCCCGCGCCGTCCCCGAGGCAGAGCGCGACGTCTTCGAGCAGGCCGCGGCCGGAGGCGCCACGCCCGAACTCGTCGAGATGGTCGAGGAGGCCTACCTCGCTGAGGTCGCTGAGAGCGGGCTCGACCACGAGCCGGTCCTCGCGGGCGTCATGGCCGAGGCCACCGAGAGCGCGACCGCGCCCAAACCGGCACCGGCAGACGAGAGCGCGGCGGGCGCCGCCTCGGAGATCGTGTCGAAGGGGTACCGGACGCTCATTGTGCCCGGCGTCAAGAGCCCGCTCATCGTCGAGGTCCCCCGGAACGTCGTGCCGGCCTCGATCCTGAGCGAGGTCCCGGAGAAGGCGAAGACGGTCCTCGTCGAGCTCGGCGAGCTCGAGCGCCACGGCGGGCCGGTCGACAAAGGCGTGCTCCGGCACCAAGAGATCCGGGACGCGGCCCGCGCCCTCCTCATCGTCGCCAAGATGAACGTGACGACCGACCTCGTCGACTGGGCGAAGTGGACGAGCAACATGCTGACCGGGTGCCTCCACGCCTGCGCGGGCGTCTTCTGCTACGCCGCCTCCATCGCCAACTACCTCTTCCTCCAGCGGTTCACGCCGACCCTCTACCCGGTCCGCCTCGACCACTTCGAGAACACGGAACTCCCCGACGTCACGGGGATGGACCACGACGAGGCTTGGCGGGCCCGGTCGGTGTTCTCGACCTCGATGGGCGACCTGTTCGGCAACTGGGTCCCACCGTGGTACGTCGAGCTCGTCCTGGACGAGGTCCGCCGGCACCCCGAGTGGTTCGTGTTCTTCCTGACGAAGAACGCCGGCCGCCTCAAGGACTTCGACTTCCCGTCGAACTGCGCGGTCGGCGTCACGATCACGGGCGAGGACCGCTACCTCGTCGGCTGCGACGGCCACTACCTCCGGCACAGCCCGACGGCCAAAGAGCAACTCGCCTACTACGAGAACGTGGCCGCTGACCTCGCTGCCGTCAGCGGCGCGGCGTTCACGTGGCTGAGCTTGGAGCCCTTCCGGTCGGAGGTCTACACGCTCCGGCCGTTCTTCGAGGCCGGCGTCGCGATGGTCGCCGTCGGCGGGCAGAGCCGGACGGCCGTGTGCCCGGCCGAGCAGCCGGACTACCGGTGGGTCGAGCACGTGCGGAACGAAGTCCGGGCGGCTGGTGCCATGTTCTTCGAGAAGGAGAACCAGCAGGCCCGGTCGAAGGAGATCCCGTTTCCAGCCGGCATGCCGGGGCCGAGCACTCGACCCTAGACCCCAGCACCCCACCGAACTCCGCCCTCTCAGGAGCCCCCGCTCCTGACCGGGGCACCCACACGGGCCGTTCCGGCTCGCTCCACGGCGTGAGGGAGACTCGCTCCCAACGCCACAACCTCAACACAACCCAAACCACCCATGATCTACGATCGCTTCGCGCTCACCGACCGGATCCTCATCGAGGAGCACACCGAGTCCCCTGGCGCCACGTACGCCCGGCTCACGGGCTTCCCCGACGAGTCCGCCTGGCACATCCTCTCCGGGACCGCCCACGTCGAGGACGGCGTGCTCGTGCTCGACGACGAGTCCCCGGGCAAGAACGTCCGACGGGTCGACGAGACCGAGGAGGCCGAGGCCTTCCTCGCCGACCTCGACGGGCTCGAGCCGTGGGCCGAGACGACCACCTGGCGGTGGGCGTCCGACCCGGCGGCCTAGCCACGACGAGCCCGCCGGTCGCATCGGCCGGCGGGCTCACGGCGGGCTACCAGACAGCGCGTTCCGCCCGATCTCCGTACCCAACGGGAGGGGCCGATGCACGTGACGGGTTTGGCGGTTGGCCTCCCTCCTTGAGTGAATCGGCGCCGTGGATACCCATTGGGCGACTTTCACTCCTCACATCGACTCGCACCCATATTCCCGCAACTCGCAGAGCCCTCCACATGACCTAGGAAGGAGGACGGCGTCCGGAGAGCAGCGCGACCCCAGCCAGTTCCATGTACCTCCCCTCGATCCCGGAGAGCACGTGGGGCTGGCAGCCAATCTTCCGATCCAGGTGAAGCAGATCCCGGTGCCCAGACTTACCGGGCTCCAGCGTACTTGACCTCCATCCGCGTCAAGATCGGTGGGCAACCCAGCAACCGTTCCAGTTCTCGACACCCTTCGGCGAGCCCGTCTTCTGCCCGTGCGACCCAGGAGTCCGTCCGTCCACGCTGCCGCACGCGGATCGACAATCCGTCCGATTGCCAGAGGACGATCTCAGCCTCAGGATAGACCGTCTTCCCCGGACGACTTGCCGAGTTTGCTCGTCGGCCCTCGTCCAGAAACGGCCTGGCCACGTGGAGCATGATGAGGTGCTCGGCCGCCTGCGCTTGGGCGGCGAGTACGCTCCGGGGAGTGACGTCCCGGCCGTCGATGGTCGTGCCCAACTCGTACCGGCGGCCGAAGACGTCGACGAGGTGCCCCTCTTCGAGGACCATCGCGGCGCGGCGTTCGCGGGCCGCCAGCAGGTCGACCACGAGCGGGTGTTCCAGCAACCGATGTCCGACCTCACCGGACGGCGCCCCGAACATGCGCCGGAGGAAAGAGAGCTCTCGTCTCCGTTGTGCCTTCGCCTTCGGCCCGAGGCGGTACGGGCTTCCCCATCGGGCCACGTTCGCCTCGGTCATGCCGAAGCAGATCCCGTACGTCGCGGTCTTCAGCAATCCCTTCACGCGCTCGAAGTGGCGATCCGGTTGGTACTCCCCGTCGGGGAACGAGCGACGAAGCCACGTCGAGACCTCCGTCCAGAACGACGGCCCTCCCTCGAGCGATACGGCCAGAAAGCCTCTGATCGACGGCACGTCCCACATCGACCCGACGAGCGCGAGCTGTGCCGACGCCATGTCCACCTCGACGCAGTCATCCAAGACGGCGTGACGGATCCACGCCGGTGCCGTCGTGAGCCCCTGCCCCTGAGGGACCAAGCGCTGCGTGCGCCCCCGCGTCGAGTAGACCGGGAGGGGCTGGATCCTGAGGGACCGAATCACCTGCAGTTCCGCCTGCCGCACGTCGGCATCCCGGGTCTTTCCCGCCGTCAACAGCAGCTCGTCCAAGGCGCGTCCGACACGGTCCGAGTACAGCCGAACCGGTCGCTCGTGGAGGTATTCGATCAGATCCGCTGAGGGCGCCGGGGTATCTGACACCCGGCGCACCATCGCGGTCTGGATCGCCTCTGCGATCAACCCCGGACGGTGCTTCTTCGGCGTGAACCTCGACCCGGTCTCCACATCCACCAGTTCGTCGGACGCGCCGTGCTCGCGCTCGTGGGTCGCCGCCCTCCAGAAGGTATCCGGCAGCTTCACACCCGAGATCTCAGTCACCCGGGGCTGGTGTCGTGGCAGAGACGGCACCCCCGGAGATGCCGGGATCGGCCTAGACGGCTCGTACCGGTCGACCACGAAGTCCGCAGGCCGGAGCGAGTCCGAGATCCCCTTAAGCAACCGCCGGACGTCGACGTCCTTCCGTGACCCGTCCTCACTCCACCCCCGAATGGCCCTTCCTCCCGTCGTTCCGATTCTGTAGGCCGTCTCCCTGGAGTCCCCACGCCCTCTCGTCACGCGCTCTGCGTGGCGAGCGAGGAACACGAGGAGGCGGAGCTTCTCGCGGCGGTAGGGCGGTTCCAGCCAACCAGGAGGCAACCCTCCCGAGAGAATGGCCTGTCGAAGCACAGGGGAGACGAAGGAATCCATGGGAGCAGGCTGTTACACAAAGTCCCGCCAGGCCCGGTCCCGAATGTAGCCCAATTGTCTCCGGATGGCCCATATGGGGCCTTTCTGAGACCATCTGCTCCGGGGCATGTGGGAGGGGGATAGCCCGGTTCCTGGACCGCTGGGTTGCCGCTCCCCTCCACCGGCCTCCGGGGGCGACCCTCGGCCTCTTCGGGTAGTCTAACTCCCTCGACCCCGGGCTCTGGTTGGCTGCTAGGCGATCCTGGCGGCGTGTGACCTCACCGGGCCGAGTCCGATGACCCAAGCACCTCGGCGACCTCGGCGACGAGCTCGACGACCGGCACTCCCAGCCCGTGCGCGACCTGGAAGACGACGTCGAGCGACGGCGTCCGGAGCCCGCGCTCTAGGAACGAGATGTGATTGAGGTGGAGGTCGGCCGCCTCCGCCAGCGCCGCCTGAGTCAGCCCTCGGTCTCGGCGCCGACGGCGGACGACCGCCCCGAAGGCGGGAGCGGACGGCTGCATGGCCCCGGTAGAATCGGAGCCGGTACCGACGGCATGAACATACAGCTGTGTGTATCATTGACGGCCTGTCTCACTGTCCACCTCGTCCTGCCATGTCTACCGCCCGCCGCACGTTCGCGGGGCTCGTCCTCACCGTCGTGTTCACCTCGTGCGCCTCGTTCGACAACATGCTCGCGAGCATGAGCCCCGAGCTCACGCCGGCCGAGCTCGCCGCGCTCACCCGCGAGGCCGAGTGCGAGGTCGTCCCGCTCCGGCACTACGCCACCGTCGACGGCTCGCTCGCCGAGGGCGACTGCCGCGACGCTCAGGGCAGATACGTCGACTTCTACGGGCTCCGGACGAACGATGAGCCGCGGGGCCAGCAGTTCACGAACACCCGGTACACCATCTTCCGCCTGTCGTCGGACGAGATCGACATGTTCCTCAAGGTCAAGCCGAAGGAGGGCTGGCAGTGGTGGGAGGACGACGACGGCGGCGACGGGGTCAACTCATACCTGCGCCGCGCGCTCGGCGACGGCATCTACCTGATCGCCGTGACGAGCCGCCAGCCCGGCACCGGGGCCTACCGGCTCAAGCTCAACCGGAGCGCCCCGCCGTCCCGGTAGCTCGTCCCGGTCTCCGTTCTGACTTCGCTCCCTCTGCCCCCGTACCGATGCCCCACTCGCTTCCCATCAACGCCCGCCGGCTCGTGCCGGTCGTCCTCCTCGCCCTCACCTTCGTCGCCACCGAGGCCTCCGCCCAAGACGTCAGTGGCTGGTCCATCGGCACCCGGGGCATCGGGCCGATCCGGTTCGGGATGACCATCGGGGAGGCACAGGACGCGTCGGGCCTCCGCATACGGCTGGAGAACTACGGCGACTTCGCGTCCGGGTGCGGCTACGGCGTCGTGAGCGGCCGGAACAGCTTCCTCAGCTTCATGATCGGCACCGGTCACCGGATCATGAGCGTCACCGTCGACGGCTGGAACGAGGCCGGATCGGCCATCGTGGCGCGGGGGAAGCCCCGAACCCGGAGCGGTGTCGGCGTGGGGACGACGGTGGCGGACGTTCGGCGGACGTACCCCCACCGGCTCCGCACGTCGGAGGATCTCTACGAGGGGACCCCGATCCTGACGTTCGTGCCGAGGGACCGTGAGGACGCGGACTACCGTGTGGTCTTCCGGACCGACGGGAGCCAGGTTACCGGGGTGAGCGCCGGGATGCGCGGTTGGGCAGACAGCGCGGAGGGCTGCTCGTGACGACGGCAGAGATGCCCCTCTACAACCGAGGCCGCCGCGCCAACTGGCCCACTCCCACGCGATCCCACCCCTCACTGTCCGTCTCATGATCCGCCGCTTCTGTCTCCTCTCCCTGTCCGCCGTCCTGTTCGCGGCATGCGACGCCTTGGACGACGTGTCGCCACCCGAACCGAGGACCGAGGTCGAGCTCACGGCGGCCGACGTCGGGGCCCTCGAAGCGCTCGCGGGCTGCGACGTGTACCCGGCGAAGCTGGGCGTCCGGGTGACCGGCCGGCTGACCGACGCCAGCTGCGAGTTCGGGTCGGTCAACGCGAACCTGTCGGTCGGCGACAACCCCGACGCGAAGGTCCAGTTCGTCGGGTTCCGCATCGACGACCAGGCGACCGTCCGCGTCCGGATGACGTCGAGCGAGGTCGACTCCTACCTCGGCCTCTACCACAAGGGCGGTCGGCGGATCGTGTCGGGCCGGGACAACGGGGGCGGCATCGACGCCGAGATCGAGATCACGCTGTCGCCCGGGACCTACCTGATCGTCTCGGCCGCGACGCGCGCGGAGGAGCGCGGGGCCTTCGAGACGCTGATCCAGCGGGCCGGGCAGTAGCGGCATATGAGGTCGTCCGGCCCTTCGCTCAGAGCGACTGTCGGCAGAGTCGTTCCTCTACGACCAAAGGGGGAGGGAGTCACCTGCCGACCCGGTAGGCTCGCCAAGTCAGATCTCGCCTTCCGAGAAGCTGGCGGGGGAAGAGTTGCCGGACGCTGATTCCCGAATGGGTAACTGTCAGCCAAGCGAGTCCACCGGCACCCTCTACCTCAACCGCACGGCACGACCAGCAACCGGCCGTTTATCGAACGACTCGACGTAGAGGCACGAACCGGGGGACTGGGGTCATGGGTTGGCGATCGTGACGGCCCGGCCGAGGTACGCGTCGCTGCCCAACTGCTCGACGACGAACGAGGCGACGTCAGCCCGCGTGATGCCGCTCGCCGTGGGCGGGTCCACGCGCACCGATCCGGTTGGGGGCTTGTCGCTGAGGACGGCCGGGCGGACCAGGACGTAGGGGACGCCGGACTGGGCGACCTCCCGCTCCATCGCGGCCTTGTCCGCTGTCGATCCCCGGAGGAAGGTGGGGAGCACGAGGAGCCGGACGGGAAGGGGCGCTCGGGACCGGCTGTCCCCGACGCCGATGGCGGAGAGCGCGACGATCCGCCCCGTCCCGTGCTCGCGGGCAGCTGCGACGACGGCGCGGGCCACGCGCTGCTCGAGGGTCGTGCGCCGCCACGGCGTCGTGCCGCCGATCGTGTCGACCACGGCGTCTTGACCGGCCACCGCCCGGGACACGGCGGCGGGGTCCGTCG
>CAYPVZ010000092.1:0-4380 GCA_964414235.1 uncultured Rhodothermales bacterium
GCCCCGGTGAGCTGGCCGACGCTGAGGAAGAGGGTCGACAGCCCCTGCGCGATCGTGCGCTCCTCGACCTCGGCCTCGACGAGCAGGATGTAGCTGATGGAGGACCCCAGCAGGCCCGCCAGCCCGAGCCCGACGGCGACGGTGGCGACGAGGTCGCCAGCCCCGGGCCGAGGGCGACGCCGCCCAGCCCGAGCGCCACCAGGGCGCACGCGACCGTCACGACCACCCGCACGCCGATGCGGTCCAGCAGGCGCCCCGCGACGGGCGAGCCGATGGCCACGCCGAGGACGAGCGGGAGCAGGAGGTAGGAGGCGTGCGCCTTGGTCACGCCGAACGCCTCGACGGCGTAGGCCGAGAGGAACACGAACGACGCCTCGACGAGGCCGGCGCCGACGGCGAGCGCGCACGCGACCCGGACGGCGCGCCGCACTACGAGCCCCGGCCGCACGAGGGGCGCCGTGGACCGCCGCTCGACGGCGACGAGTCCTGCCAGCAGGACGAGGGCCAGCAGGAGCGGCCCCCAGACGGCCGGCTCGGCGATCCGGAGCAGCGGCGCCTCGGCGTCGAGCCCGCTCAGGCCGACCGCCAGCGCGACGAGCAGGCCGGTGAGCAGAACGAGGCCGGGGAGATCAAGCGGGCGCGGCGCGGCGGCCCGCGTGTCCGGGATGCGCCGCCAGCTGGCGGCGAGCACGGCGGCGGCGAACGGGAGCGTCAGCCCGAACAGCCAGCGCCACGAGAGCAGCGCCAGCACGATGCCGCCGATGGCCGGCCCGATGAAGAACGCGACGCCGAAAACGGCGCCCAGGATGCCGACGGCGCGCCCCTGGGCCTCCGTCGGGAACGTGTCGCCGACGACGGCGGTCGCGACCGGGAAGATGCCGCTGGCGCCCAGCCCCTGAATGACGCGCCCGGCCAGGAGCACGCCGAACGACGGCGCCAGCGTCACGACCAGCGTGCCGGCCGCGAACAGCACGATGTCGGCGAGGTAGACCGTGCGTCGCCCGAGCCGGTCCGACAGCGCCGCCATGACGGGCAGGCCGGCGAGGTTGGCGAGGACGAACGCCGTGAAGACCCAGGCCACGACCCGCGCATCGACGCCAAACGCCTCGCGGAGCGCCGGCAGCGCGGGCCCGACGACGGCGAGGTCGAGCGCGGCCAGGAACGTCCCCGCGAACAGGATGCCGAGCAGGCGCGGGGGCGGGGGGGCAGTGTCGGGCATCGGCGCGGGGCTTCGCCGAAGCGTACCGCCGGCCCTACGCGTGTGGGCAGGAGGCCCCGTGAATCGAGCGGAGAACGCCCGGCGGAGACGGCCAGAAACAGAGAGCGCCGCGCCCATCATGGGCGCGGCGCTCTAGGAATCGCGGGGCACGACCTCTAGTCGAGGATCGGGCCGTCGGGACGGCTGTGACCGCCGCCGCTGTTGTTGCTACCGCCGCCGGTCCCGCCACCAGTGGTGCCGGTGGTCAGCAGGCTCGACAGCATCGCGAGGAATGTGATGAGGGCCATGGGTATGGGGAGAGAGTTGGGGAATATACCTACGTCATCTGGAAAGACAAGGATCCGTTCGGCCCCCCGTATAGCTCTCCGCCGGGTCGTCGATACTCGGTATATGCCCCGCCGCCGCGTCCCCATCGCGCTCGCGTTCGTCCTCGGGACGTGCGTCGCCCTCGTCTTCCTCTTCGACTCGCTGGTCGGAGGAGGGACGACGGCCTATGAGCCGCCGGCCGATTCGGTCGCGGTCCCGGTTGGTCCGGCCGTGGGCCGTGCGGACGCCCTGGGGTCGGTTCGAGGCCTGGCCACGTTCGTCGATCGCTACACGCCGGACCAGTATGGCGGGCACCGCCAGTCATGGGACGTGGTCCAGGCCCCGTCGGGGCTCGTCTACGTGGCCAACTCGGACGGCGTGCTCGAGTACGACGGCGCGACGTGGCGCCTGATCGAGGTCCCCAACTTCCGCGTGCGCGCGCTGGCGGTCGGCCCGGACAGCACCATCTACGTCGGTGGCGAGGGGACGGCCGGGGTCCTCGCTCCCGATTCCCTCGGGGTGATGGCCTACGACGAGTTGATCGACTCCGAGGCGCTCGATGGCGAGCCCGTGTGGGCTGCGGTCTCCCTGGGCGACGGGGGCGTCGTGTTCCAGACGTTCCGGCGTCTCCTCACGGTGGACGGCCGCCGGGTGGTCGACGTCGAGGACGCGCCCGAGGGGCAGCGATTCCACAAGGCGTTCGAGGCCGCGGGCCGTGTCTACGTTCGGCTGGAGGGCGTCGGGCTGCTCCAGTACGACGGAGAGACGCTCCGCCTGACCGCTGGAGGCGAGCGGTTCGCCGAGGAGCCGGTCCGCGCGCTCTTCGATCTGGACGGACGCGCCGGCGGATCGGTGCTGGTGGTCACGGACGCTGACCTGTTCCGGTTCGATCCCTCCGGGCGGCGGCCGATGGCCGAGGTGCCGTCGGAGGCCTCCTCAATCCTCGCCACCACGCGGGCCTATCACGGGTGCGCCGTAGGGCCAGAGCAGGGGCCCGGTCGGTACCTTGCACTGACGACGCTCGGGGCGGGGGTGCTCGTGCTCGACGGCGCGGGGCGGATCGTCGAGCACCTCGACCAGTCCATCGGGCTGTCGCCGAGCGATCTCGTGCTCGGGTGCGGGACGGACGTTCAGGGCGGCCTCTGGCTCGCCCTGTCCGAAGGCATCCTCCGGGTCGACGTCGCGGCGCCGCTCTCCGTCTTCGACAGCCGGATGGGATTGGCGGGGACGATCTACGGGATGAGCGTGCATGCCGACGACCTGTACGTCTCGACCGAGCGGGGGGTCTTTCGAATCGTACCGGCGACACAGCAGCGCCTCGTGTCGGTCGAGCCGGTGGAGGTGGACCAGGGAGAAATCGACCAGGCCTGGCGGTCTTACACGACCGAGCAGGGCATGATCGTGGCGGCCACAGGCGGCGTCTTCGAGATCGACGGCGAGCGGGCGCGGATGGTGGCGGACGCGTCCGCGTTCGCGCTCAGCCCGATCGGGGGGCGCGACCCCTCCGCGCCCGACCACATCTTGCTCGGGCTCCGGGATGGCGTCGCGATCCTCGACCATGACGACGATCACTGGTTCGTCTCCGGCCGCGTCGAGGGCATCGACGCCGAGGTCGTGGCCCTCGTCGAGATGCCCGGCCAGCGGGGGGCGTGGGCCGTCGACGCCGCGGGGCGCCTGTACCGGATGGATCAGGCCGGGCGGCTGACGGGCTCGTACGGACCCGAAGATGGCGTGCCGGCCGACCTCACGTCGATCTGGCACTCGGAGGGCGAGATCATCGCCATCACCCAGTCTGGGCTCTTCCACGTCCGCATCGACGAGGCGACGGGCGCTCTGCACGTAACGCCGGCCGACGACCTGACCCGGTTTGCGCGGCTGGTCACCGATGACCTCACGGAGGGCTACAGCGTGATGACCGACGCAACGGGGCGCCTGTGGGTGACGGGCCGTGACCGGGCTCGGGCCTTCGCCCGAGAAGACAGTGCATGGGTCGACGTCACGCCCCCAGCGATCCGCCAGCTGGCCGGGATCCGGTCCATTCTGGCCGAGGACGGCGTGCTCTGGGTGGGCACGACCAACGGTCTCTTCCGACTAGCGGAGGGCACGGACGGTCGCTACGCCGTGGCGGTGCCGGCGCTTCTCCGCGAGGTGACGGCCGATGGGAACCCGCTCCCCGTCCTTGCCCAGGTCGTGACGGCGCCGTACGGTGCTGCGGTCCGCTTCCGATTCGCCGCGCCCGCGTTCGACGATCCGGCCGGCACGCGTTACCGGACTCAGCTCATCGGCTTCGACGAGGCCCCGAGCGAGTGGAGCGACGAGCGGTTCCGCGACTACACGAACCTCCCGCCGGGCGACTACGCGTTCCGCGTCGAGGCGCGGACGGCGCAGGGCACGCTGGCACAACCAGCGGTGGTCGCCGTCTCGGTCCCGCCGCCGTGGTACCTCACGCGATGGGCCGTCGTGCTGTGGGCGTTGCTCACGGGCTTCGTGCTGGCCTTTGTGGCCTGGGCTGCGTCCACACAGCAGCGGCGGGCCGCCCAGGCCGAGCGTGCCCGTGCCGACGAACTGGAGGACCTCAACGAGGCGCTCCGCCGGGCCGACAAGCTGAAGGACGACATGCTGGCCAACACGTCGCACGAGCTGCGGACGCCGCTCGTCGCCGTCCTCGGGTTCGCCGAGCTGCTGGCGGAGTACGACGGCGAGGACCCAGAGGAGGTGCGCGAGTACGCCCGTCACATGCTGAGCGGCGGCAACCGCCTGCTCCGGACGGCCAACGACATCCTCGACGTGGCCCGCCTTCGCGCCGGCCGCGTCGAACTCGATCCCCAGGCGGTCGACGCCGTCGCCGTGGTACG
>CAYPVZ010000092.1:4390-9322 GCA_964414235.1 uncultured Rhodothermales bacterium
ACGGCGCGCGCCGTGGCCGGCCTGCGCCGCTCGCGGCCGATCGCGGGATCGAGGTCCTCGCCACGCCGTCGACCGTCGTGCTCCCGTCCGTCCTCGATGCCGAGGCCGTCGGTCGCGTCGTGACGAACCTCGTCTCGAACGCGGTCAAGTTCACCGAGGAGGGGCGTGTGACCGTCACCGTCGAGGGCACTGCCGAGACGCTCCAGATCGCCGTCGCCGACACCGGGCGCGGCATCGACCCGGCGTTCCTGCCGAGCCTGTTCGAGGAGTACCAGCAGGAGTCGACAGGCTACGGGCGGGTGGCCGAAGGCAGTGGGCTTGGGCTGGCGATCACGAAGCAACTCGTTGACCTCATGGGCGGGACCATCGAGGTCGAGAGCGAGGTCGGCACCGGGACGACGTTCTGCGTTCGCCTCCCTCGCGAGGTCGCGCCTCTCATTCCTGGCGACGGGCTGGCGGCCGAGGTGCCGGAGCTCCGCACGCCGAGCGAGGCGAAATAGGGGGCGCTAGGCAGCCCTGGCGATCGGTGCGCCGTCCCAGTCGGCTGTGAAGCGGAGGAAGCCGTCGAGCGTCGCCGGCAGCTCCGCCAGCCGGACGAGGCCCATCGACCACGCCGGGAACAGCCGCTCCTCCGTCGTCGCCAGTTCGGCGATCGGGCCGCGGCCGAGGACATCCACTTCGTGATGGCGGTCGTCGGCCGAGATCTCCGTGAACAGGGTCTCGACGGCGGCTTCGGGCCCCTCGATCCACTGGACGAACTCGCCCGGTGCGTCGGCGAACGTCTGGAGCTGGCCGTAGAGCAGCAGCCCGGTCACGTCGAACTGGCGGTTGCGGGTCTCGGCCGTCTCGATGATGGCGTTGAGGTCGGACGCGAGCAGGCCGGGGCGGGCACGCGAGCGGTAGAGGAGGGCATGCATGCGGGGCCAACGCGCCCGCGCCGTCGTCCGTCTCAGGAGGTCCCGATCCCAGGGTTCTCCCCGTCCCTTTGTCCGATCCCGCGCGCGTGGACGCCCAGGCGAACCGCCAGCAGCAGCGTGAGGGGCAGCGTCGCGGGCGGCAGCCGCTGCGGCAGGACGCCCCACAGCGCGACCGTCAGTCCGGCGACGACGGCCGCGACGAGAGCATAGCGCCGCCAGCCCGGCCCGACGCGGTCGCGCAGGAGGGCGACCGCCAGCGCGAGGTGCGTCGGCCACGCCCAGAGGAGATTCCAGTTCGGCCCCATCACGTCGTGCGTCGTGGCGAACCAGAGCAGCGCGAGGATGACGCCCACGAGGCCGAGCACGCCGAACAGGACGGCATCCGCGATTCGGCCGGCGCGCGCTGGCGGCCGGCGCCACGTGAGCGCTGTCAGGACCACGCCGAGGAGGAACAGGCCCCAGGCGGTCCAGACGGGCCAGCGCGGTTCGGGCTCGGGGTGCCCGGCGCCTGGCACCCAGAAGAGCGTGTCGCGCGAGGCCACGAGCGGCCGGCCAGCGACCGTCGCCCGGTCCAGCTGCGCCGCCAGCTCCACCGGGAGGAACGTCTCCTCTTGCGCCGTCGCCGCCCGGTCGCCCGGCGAACCGAGGGCGAGGTGGAGCCCCTCACGCACGGCCGGCGCCCCGACGAGGTACGGGTCGAGCAACTGGCGGAACGTCCGCGGCGACGCGACCGGCGGGAGCGTGACGAGCGGCTGGCTCGTCCGCGCGAGTGCCGAGTCGACCGCGCCGAGCAGCCGGGTCGAGCAGTTGTCGAAAAAGAAGTCGTAGCGGTAGTCCCGGTTCTCGGGCAGCGCGTTGACTTCGAGGAAGTCGTACAGCGCACGCGCCGTAGCGGGCGAGAGGGCCAGCGTCTGCTCGATGATGGGCCGCTGGAAATACTGGTACTTCTCCAACTCCGCCCAGAAGGGCGCCGTGTCGAGGCTGTAGTTCAGCGAGCCGCGCAGGAAGCGGAGGACGAAGAACGGCTGGTCGAACGAGAACGTCCCGTAGTTGTAGGTCCGGTCGAGCCCGGCCGCCGGGTCCTCGATGCGGAGCGCGCTGTGGCCGAACAGGCTGTAGACCTCCTCGCCCGGCAGCATCGTCAGCAGGGACACACGCACGGAGTCGGACAGGCCGACAGTGGGCGCGGGGCCGAACGCGTCGGGGACCTGGGCGCGGGCGGAGACCGCCAGCGCGGCGAAGACGAGGAGGGCGAGACGGCGCATGGTCGAAAGCTACCCGGCCGCCGGCTGGCGGAGGTGACCGGCGTGTAGGGATCTTGCGGCATCGCCCCCCGTGCCCGTGACCCGCAAAGAAAAGACCGCCGCCGTCCTCGACCGCCTCCGCGAGGCGATCCCCGCGCCCGAGACCGAGCTCCAGTACCGGAACACGTTCGAGCTCCTGGTCTCCGTGATTCTCTCCGCTCAGTGCACCGACAAGCGGGTCAACCTGGTCACGCCCGCGCTCTTCGAGGCCTACCCGACCGTCGAGGCGATGGCCGAGGCCGAGCCGGGCGAGATCTTCGAGTACATCCGGTCCGTCTCCTACCCCAACAACAAGGCGACGGCGCTGGCCGAGACGGCGCGGCGCCTGCGCGACGTCTACGGCGGCGAGGTCCCGCGCGAGCACGCCGAGCTGACGACGCTGAAGGGTGTCGGGCGGAAGACAGCCAACGTGGTCGTCGCCGTCGCCTTCGGCGAGGCCGCCATCGCCGTCGACACGCACGTCTTCCGCGTCGCCAACCGGATCGGGCTCGTGAAGGACCAACCAACGCCGCTGGCGGTCGAGAAAGGCCTCCGGCGCGTCATCCCGAAGGCCGACTGGGGCGAGGCCCACCATCTGCTGATCCTCCACGGCCGCTACACCTGCGAGGCTCGCCAGCCGAAGTGCGAGCGCTGCCCGATCACGGACCTCTGCGACTATTACGCGGCGCTCCAGGCGCTCCCGGAGTCGCTCTCCGGGCTCGATCCGAAAAAAGGCCGCTACTATTCGAAGACCGCCCGCCGCTACTTCGACGAGCCCGCGACCAAGACCGACCGGGCCGGCGTCGAGCAGATCTCCGACCCGTGGACCGGCTCGATGAACGTGTTCGACGCAAAGACCGGCCGGACCACGAAACGGGTCAAGGATTACCGCGTGTAGCGTCCGCCTTCCCGCTGGCGGCGCCCGTCGCCAGTCGCTCACACAGCCCTCTCGCCCCGTGCCGAACAAGCACCTTCTCGTCATCCTCGACGGCTACGGCATCGCCGAAGACCCGTCCGTCTCCGCCATCGACGCTGCGCGCAAGCCGTTCCTGGATTCGTTCTTCGCCGCGACCCCGGACTCGACGCTCGACGCCTCCGGCCGCGCCGTCGGCCTGCCGGAAGGCCAGATGGGCAATTCCGAGGTCGGCCACCTCAACCTGGGTGCCGGGCGCGTGGTGTACCAGGACATCACCAAGATCGACAAGGCCGTCGAGGACGGGTCGCTCTACGAGAACGCCGTCCTGCGGGCCGCTGTCCAGCACGCGCAGGCCAACGGGAGTACGCTTCACCTGATGGGCCTCGTCTCGACCGGCGGCGTCCACTCGCACATCGCCCATCTCGCCGCGCTTCTCCAACTGGCGGCGGCGGAGGGGATGGACGCGAACCGCGTCGTCGTTCACGCCTTTACCGACGGGCGCGACACGGCGCCGGACGCGGGCGCGGGCTACGTCCGCGAGGTCCAGACGGCCATCGAGGCGGCCGGGGTCGGCGTCGTCGGCTCAGTCGTCGGGCGGTACTGGGCGATGGACCGCGACCTGCGCTGGGAGCGGATCGAAAAGGCGTACCGGCTGCTGACGGACGGGGTGGGGGAGAGCTACGCCGATCCGGCGACCTACCTTGAGGCCAGCTACGCGGCCGGCGTCACCGACGAGTTCGTCGAGCCCGGCGTGCTCGGGACGGGCGAGGGCACGCGCATCCAGCCCGGCGACGCCGTCGTGTTCTTCAACTTCCGCTCCGACCGCGGCCGCCAGCTCACGCGCGCGTTCATGGAGGACGGCTTCGACGGGTTTGCGCGGACGAAGCTCGACGACCTCCACTACGTCACGATGACGCCCTACAGCGCCGACTTCGGCGTGCCGGTGGCGTTCGACAAGGACAACCTCGACGACACGCTGGGCGAGGTCGTCAGCCGGGCCGGGCTCACGCAGCTTCGGGCGGCCGAAACCGAGAAGTACCCGCACGTCACGTTCTTCTTCAACGGCGGCCGGGAGGTCCAGTACGACGGCGAGAGCCGGATCATGGTGCCCAGCCCGAAGGTGGCGACGTACGACCTCCAGCCCGAGATGAGCGCACCCGAGCTGGCGGCGCGCGTGGCCGAAGCGATCCGCACCGAGGCGCCCGACCTCATCGTGCTCAACTTCGCCAACCCCGACATGGTGGGGCACACCGGCGTGTTCGAGGCCGCCGTCGCCGCCATCGAGGCCGTCGACGAGGCCGCGCGCGTCGTGATCGAGGCGGCCCGCGAGAAGGGCTACACCATCGAGGTCATCGCCGACCACGGCAACGCGGACCGGATGCGCAACCCCGACGGATCGCCGCACACGGCGCACACGACGGTCCCGGTGCCGCACCACATCGAGCGGCCGGGTGCCACGCTGGCGATTCGTCACGGCAAGCTGGGCGACGTGGCCCCGACCATCCTCGCGCTGATGGGCCTCGACCGGCCCGCCGCCATGACCGGCGAGCCGCTCGTCGACGTGTAACCCGTCCGCGTCTCTGCCGGTACGCGCCGCCAGTCGCCCGCCTCGCCCTCGCACCGATGGACCTGATCACCGACTACCGGATTCCGTTCCTGCACCCGTTGATGGTGCACTTCCCGCTCGTGCTGCTGCTCCTCGGGGCCGGCGCGGCCGGGATGTACCTGCTGTTCGGTCGGGCCGTGTGGCGGCAGGCCGGCCTCGTCCTGTTCGTGCTCGGCAGGTGGCAGGACGCGCTGTTCGGATTCGCCGCCT
>CAYPVZ010000093.1:0-9299 GCA_964414235.1 uncultured Rhodothermales bacterium
ATCTGGGCCTACCTCGGCCAGACGCACGCCCTCGTCGAGCCGCTCTACGAGCTCGACGAGCGGGAGACGTTCGGCACCGAGACGACCAGTCTGGACCATCGCGACTTCGCCGTCGGCCGGCTGGCGGCTGGCGCGGCCATGCTCCGCGATCTGTGGTGGACGGCCTGGGTCACGAGCGCCTCGGCCGAGTAGCCTTCACCTGACGCCGAGGTCGGCGCGGCCCTGGCAATGGGCCCCGCCGCTCTGGCGGGCGCTTCTCCGGCTCCTGCGCACGGCTCTGCCGCCTCGGCGGAGGTCCCTCCCGCCTCGGCGCGCGTCTCTGCCGCCTTCGCGGAGGTCCCTCCCGCCCTCGCGGAGGTCCCTCCCCGGCCAGCGAAGGGCCCTCCCCGGCCAGCGAAGGGCCCTCCCCGGCCAGCGAGGGGCTCTCCCCGGCCAGCGAGGGGCTCTCCCCGCTCCGCGAGGGGTCCTCCCCGTCTGGCGAGGGCCCCTCCCCGTCTGGCGAGGGGGGCTCCCCGTCTGGCGGGGCCTCCTGCTCTCGCGCGCATCGTCGGGACAGGGCGGCGCGTCTTCCGCGAGCCCCGCCAGCAGGGCGTAGGACGAGGCCGGACAGGGCGGAGGGCGGATCGTCGGACGGCGAGGTCGGCGTGTGGCCTCTGGGATGGGACGGCCGGAGGGCCGTCCTTGGAGAGCCCTTCTCCTCCCTCCCTTCATGTTCGTTGACGCCCCCGCCCGCCCGGCCGCCCTCCGGCGCGTAGCCCTGCTGCTCCTGGTCGGCCTCGCCGCGCCGACCGCGCTCGCCCAGGCCGTCCTCGGCCCCGGCCTCCAGCGCACGCTCGACGCGCTCTCGCCGCTCCAGACCACGACCGTCGTCGTCACCTTCCGGGGCGAGGGCCCGCCGACGCGCCCCCAGGTCTCCGCGCTCCGCACGCTCGGCATCACACGGGGCCTCACGCTCCGCTCGCTGCCCGTCGCGGGCGTCGTCGCCACGCGGGCGCAGGTCGCCGCGCTGGCCCGGCGGAGCGACGTGGTCTCGATCTGGCCGAACACCCGGCTCACCTATTTCAACGCCGACGAGCGCGCCCTGACGGGCGTCGACGCGGCGCGCGTGGACGGGGACTTCCAGCGGGCCAACGGCGGGCTCCCGGTCTCCGGCCGGGGCGTCGGCGTCGTGATCAACGACAGCGGCGTCGACGGCCTCCACCGCGACCTGGCGTACGGCCAGAACCTTGTCCAGAACGTGCTGGGGTCGACCAACCTCAACGCCCTCGTGGGCATCCTGCCGATCACCTACGTCGAGGGCGTCCCCACGACCGACACGAACTCGGGGCACGGCACGCATGTGGCCGGCATCGTCGGCGGCACGGGCGCCGCCAGCGGGGGGCGCCAGGAGGGCGTCGCGCCGGGCGCCGACCTCGTCGGCTACGGCTCCGGCGCCGCGCTCTTCGTCCTCGACGGCCTCGGCGGGCTCGACTACGCGCTCACGCACCAGGCGCCGTACGGCATCCGCGTCGTGACCAACTCGTGGGGCACGACGGGCCCCTTCGACCCGGCGGACCCCATCGTGCAGGCGACGTACGACCTCTACCGACACGGCATCACCGTGCTCTTCGCCGCCGGCAACGAGGGCCCGGCCGCGGACACGCACAACCCGTACGCCCAGGCCCCATGGGTCCTCTCGGTCGCCGCCGGCGCCATCGACGGCGCGACGCTGGCGGACTTCTCGTCGCGCGGCGTGGCCGGCGAGAGCGGCACCTTTACGATGCCCGACGGGACGACCTGGACCTACCACAACGAGCCCGACCTGACGGCGCCCGGCGTCGGCGTGATCTCGGCGTGCGCGGCCGGCTCGCCCGTCTGCGCGACCGGCATCCAGCCCGACAACCCGTTCTACACGAGCCTCGACGGGACCTCGATGGCGACGCCCCACGTGGCCGGCGTCGTCGCGCTGATGTACGAGGCCGACCCCACCCTCTCGCCCGACGACGTCCTGCGCATCCTGCGCGAGACGGCCACGCCGATGGATTACGCGGCCTGGGAGGCCGGCGCGGGCTACGTCAACGCCTACGCCGCCGTCGCGGCCGCCTTCGGCTTCGACCCGGCGCCGTACCTGAAGGATCCGACCTCGGGCGATGGTGCCGGCGGTGACCCGGGCGCTGGCGACGGGGGGACGAGCGCCCCGCCGTCGAGCACCGCCCAGCCCCGCGCGGGCGTCTCGGTCATCGACTCCGGCATCAACCCGTACCACGCGTTCTACTACGACGGCAGCGAGATCTACCCCGAGGGCCCGCCATCGTCGGTCACGACCGAGGTGCTGGACGCCTTTGGCGTGGACGCGGCCCACATCCTGCACCTGACGCGGACCGGCGACTTCGCCGCCGACTACGCCGCCGACGCGGCCCAGTGGGCGGCCGTCCGAGCGGGCGAGGTCTACTGGATCGCCGGAACGAACATCCTGGCGGTCTCCTTCGACCCCGGCAGCCGCATCCTCCTGCCAGACGACGAGGACGACACGCACGGCGTCGGCACGTCGTCGGCCGTGCTCCGGGCCAACAAGGATGCGATCGTCCTCTTCGTCGAGGGCATCACGGACGAGTCGGAGGCGTTCGCCTTCACGCACCCCGAGGTCGACATCGTCTCGACGTCGTACGGCGCCATCGGGAGCCTCCCGCTGCCGTACCACATCAACAACAGCTACCTCGGCGTCGTCACGAACGGGAAGCTCCACGTCGGCGCGGCCGACAACTCGCCGTCGACGGCGGTCCAGGACGGCACGGCCGGCCCCTGGTGGAGCATCGGCGTGGCCGGCTTCGAGGAGGGCACGTCGGAGGGCAAGCAACTCCTCAGCGGCTCGCTGCCAGACGTCGTGGCCGACTTCACGCAGACGCTCCCGTACTGCGCCGTCTGCGAGGACGGCCAGCAGAGCGTCGGCGGCACGTCGTTCGCCACGCCGCGCACGGCGGGGACGCTCTCCAAGATCCTCCTGCGGGCTCGCCGCGCAGCCAAGCACCTCGGCGGCATCACGGCGGTGGAGGGCACGCCGACGATGGTCGAGGGCCGGGGCTTCTCGATCACCAACTGGGAGCTTCGCCGCGCGCTCGAAGAAGCCGCCTACGTCCCGACGCTCGACGAGTACGACCCGGTCGAGGGCGCCTTCGACCAGCTCGGCCTGCCGGTCCCGCCCGCGGGGTCCTACGCCCTCGTCGGCTGGGGTGTCGTCACGCCGGATTCGGATCATGACGTCGTCACGGAGGCGCTGGCCCAGCTCGGCTTCCTCGGGACGCCGCGCGCGCCGAAGGGCGCGGACACGTGCGCGTTCATGACGAGTGTCGTCACGGCGCGCCACGTCTACTGGGACAACCTCGCCGCCGAGAGTGAAAGCTTTATGATCGACGCCCCGGACCCGTACATCTACTGCGGCGCGTCCGACGCCACCGAGGCGCTCCTCCCCGGCGGCGCGCTGGCGACGGTCGCCGAGGCCCCCTTCGAACTGGCTCCGAACCGGCCGAACCCGTTCGGGGTCTCGACCGCGATCGCGTTCTCGGTGCCGGAAGCTGGTCATGTCCGCCTCGCCGTCTACGACCTGCTCGGCCGCGAGGTCGGCGTCCTCGTCGACGAGGCCCGCGAGGCTGGCGCCGGGACCGCCACGCTTCGCGCCGACGCGCTCGCCTCCGGGGCCTACGTGGTCCGGCTGGAGGCCACCGGCCGGGTAGCGACGCGGACCGTCACGGTCGTCCGCTAGCTACCAGGATCCCACCACATCCGCCCCGCTGGCATTCGTCGCCAGCGGGGCATTTTTCGTGGATCCATTTGATCGGGGAGGATCCGTGCTTTATCTAGGGCGTCTGGCAGGATAGTCATGGGGTAATCCCTTATAAAGCTGTGTCTTACGTCGTTAGAATCAATTCTGATCTGCATCTCGGTGCAGTCTGTACCCAGGGCCTTGTAACCGGCCGTGATCTCGTGGACGCGCATAGCGCCCTGTACGAGGATCCACGGTGGCGGCCCGGCTTCGATGAGGTCTGGGACTGCCGTGGCATCAACGAGTTCGTGGTGAGTCTCGAGGAGATCCGCGCCGTCGCCGACATGGAGATGAACGGCCAGGAGCGGATCGGGCGCGGCCGGGTCGCGCTCGTCACGACGAACGACCTCGTCCTGCTCATCGGCCAGCTCTACCAGATGCTCGTCGAGAAGGCGGGGCGGCCCGTGTATCTCGGGCGTGGGGTGGACGACGCCGCGGTATGGCTCGGGCTCGACGCGCTCCCGGTCTGGCTCGACGACGTCTCGGGGCTAGAGCGTCAGCGCCGACTCGTCGGCTAGCTCGATCACGAGCGCCTCGTGCCGGGCGCGGACGACGCCGGCCACGAGCGCGGCCGCGGGGACCGCCAGCACCAGCCCGAGGAGACCGAACAGCGCTCCGCACGCGAACAGGGCCAGGAGCACGACGACCGGGTGGAGCCCGACCTGCTGGCTCATGATGTTGGGCGTCAGCACGGCCTGCTCGATGATGGCCTCGCCGGCCAGCACGCCGAGCACGATGAACAGGTCCGTCGTCGTCCCGAACAGGAGCATCAGGACCACGCCGAGCACGTAGGTCAGGATCGAGCCCAGACTCGGGATGAGGTTCAACAGGCCGGCCGCGATCCCGAGCAGCAGCGAGTAGGGCACGCCGAGCAGGACGAGGGGGACGGCCACGATCACCGAGATGATGGACGAGACGGTGAGGATGCCGCGGACGTAGTTGCCGAACACGCGCGCTGCGTTCTCCAGGTACTCCCGCCGGCCGGCGTAGCGCGGGAGCAGTCGCACGAGGCCGTCGCGGAGCTCGCGGTAGTCTTTGAGGCAGAAGAAGAAGAGGACCGGGATGAGCGCCGCCGTCGTCACCAGCCCGATGAGCGCGCTGATGCGCCGGAGGAGCCCGGCCAGGAACGCCGGGATGCCCCCGAACACGCTCTGGATCTGAGCCGGCACGAGGGTCGTGATCTGCTCGACGAGCTGCTGGCGGTTGACGAAGCCGGCCTCCTCGGCCCGCGCGAGCGCATCGGACTCGGCGACCCAGCGGGGCGCCTGCAGCGCGAGGTTGACGGCCATGTTCGTGAGCTGCTCGACCTGCCCGAGGACGGCCGGCACCAGCAGCACCAGCCCGCCGACCACGGCGCCCGTCACGACGAGCGTCAGCGTCAGCGCCGAGCCCCAGCGTGGGACGCCCTTCCGCTCGGCCCACGTCACGACGGGGTTGAACAGGTACGCCACGACAAACACGGCGATGAACGGGGCGAGCACGCCCGCTAGCCGGTCGAAGACGTAGGCGCCGAACGCGAGGCCGCCGGCCCAGAACACGGCCTGTGCCGCGCGCCGCTTGCGGATGGGCCATAGCAGTGCCACGCCAGCCACGAGGATCCAGAACGGCCCGAGTCGGTCGTGGATCGCCCACAACAGCGCGAACAGGGCGAGCACGCCGCCCGCCAGCAGGACGGCCGAGGCGGGCGAGCGGCGGCGCGAGAGCGGGGCGAGCGGGTCGGGCATCCCGAAACGTACGTCCCACCGACCGGCCGGCGGCGCTACCATCCCGTCATGCGTGCGATTGTCTTAGCCGTCCTGCTGGCGGCGGCCCTCGCCGGGTCGGCCCGGCCGGCCTCGGCCCAGCGCGTGGCCCCGCCGCTGCCCGACACGACGGCGGCGCGCTACGGCACCAGCGGCGCTCTCGTGCTCGCCCTCACCGAGTACGGCCTCGGGCTCGGCGGCGCCCTCCGTGGCCGCGTCACCGACGACGTCTCGATGACGGTCGAACTCGGCCTCGGCGCCGGCCGCGACGAACGGGAGCAAACCTTCGTCGGCCTCTTCGGCGACCGCGTGACGCCGCTCAAGCGCAACTACGTCCTCCTCGCGCCGCTCCATCTCGGCACCGAAGTCCGGCTGTTCCGGAAAACGGTCGAGGACAACTTTCGCCCGTTCGTCCACCTCGCGGCCGGCCCCACCTTCGCCTACCAGTGGCCGTACTTCGACGACGTCGACGGGGACGGCCGTCGCGGTGAGGGCGAAGACCTTCTCGGCACCTTCGGCGGTCTGGGCGATGGGGAGACGCGCGTCGGGATCGGCAGCACGCTCACCGTCGGCGCCTTCTTCGGGCGGAGCCGGCGGAACACACAGGCGCTTCGGTTCGGCCTTCAGGGCACTTACTTCCCGACGCCCGTCGACCTTCTGGAGGTCGCTCCGGAGGTCGAGGATCCCTCGCGCCACGCGTTCTGGACGCCGGTTGTGAGCTTCCACGTCGTCCGTCTGTTCGGGAGCGGCGAATGAGTGTGTCGGCGCCGCTGGCGATGGCCGCCGCCAGCGCCACGGAAGGGGAGGGGGCACCGGGTTACCGGCACTAGTTTCTCGGCATGGGACCGTTCGACTTGCTCGCACCTGCCCCGCCGCGGCGGTTTTCCGGCGACGACCCGCGCAACGCCTACGTCGAGCTCCACAACGTCATCGCCGCGGCGGCCTCAGTGGACGAGTTCGGGCCGGCGGACCGCGTCCGGATCTCGCGGGCGCACGGCGTCGATCTCGCGCGGTCGTTCCTTGCCGAGCGCCTCGCGCTCTACCAGGTACTCCTCGAGGACCGTCTCGCCAACGCCGACCTGGACCGGGAGGATCGCCGCGTCCTCGCCCACGTGGCCCAGACGCTGGCGCTGACGCCGGCCGAGCTCCGCGGGCCGCACGAACGCGCCTTCGGCACAGCCGTCACCCAGGCCGTCTCCGACGATTGTCTCTCGGTCGAGGAACGGCTCCTGCTGTACAAGCTCCAGCACCTCCTCGGCCTCGACCCCGACATCGCCGACGGGGCCTATGACGTGCTCGCCCGCGAGCGCCTGCTCAAGGTCATCGCCGGGGCTCTCTGTGACGGCGAGCTCTCGCCCGATGAGGGGGACGAGATCGCACGCGTCCGCGAGTTGCTGAGCCTGACGATCCCGTCCGAGGTCCAGTCGATGATGGAGCAGGCGCGAGCGCGGTGGCAGGTGCGGCGCGGTACGCTCCCGAAGGTCGCGGTGCCGATCCCGGTCGAGACGAGCGAGGCCGGGCGCTACGTCGCGCGGGCGACGTGGAGCTTCCTGAACGTCGACCGATTGGAAGAGCACATGGGCCGAGGCGTCCTCCACAATGGTCGGACGGCCGGGCTCATCGTGCCGAGCCACGTGCTCACCGGCCGCCAGCGCCGTGGGCGCGTCGTGCTGACGTCGCGCCGTCTCGTCTTCCTGCCGGATGCCGGGCTCCCGGACGAATACCGGCTCGACCGGTTCGTCCAGCTCTTGCGCTTCCGCAACGGCATCGTCGTGCGCACCAAGAGCGACCGCCGCGTCTACTTCGATCCGGGCGACGATAACGAGACGTTCTATAGCCTGTTCTACCGGGCCGTCCACGACACACGGCCGGTCTCTCCCCGCTGAAGGGGTGCGCCGGCGCTCGGTGGGGCCGAGCCCAAGAGGCGGATGTGACTCGTGCCCCGGAAGGGGTTCAGTCCTGCGCCGCTGGCGGGTTGCCTGCGAGATCCCGACCGAGGTCGAGCGACGGGCGTCGGCGATCCGCGAAGCCATGCGGGGCGGTGGGCCACGATCCGTCCGTAGCCTTCCGGACCCCCCGGTTCGTTATGCCTGAGCATGTCTTCGCCGGTCCCGTCCTTCGCATGGACGACGGCCTCCGGATGCACTACGTCCCGATCCCGCCCGAGATCGACGACGCGCTCGGCGGCGTCCGCATCGTCGTCGGGATGCTGTGCGGGGTCCCGTTCCGCCGCGCTGTCCACGGCCGACGCGACGGCGCGCCGAAGCTGCTCTTCGGGACGCACGCGCTCGCCGAGGCCGGGCTGGAGCTCGGCGCGACGGCGTTCGTCGAACTGGCGCCAGCCGCCGATCCCGACGCGGTCCACCTGCCCGATGAGCTGGAGGTGGCGCTGGAGCAGGACGAGGCCGCCGCCGCCCGGTTCGCCACGTTCCCGCCCGGCCGCCAGCGCTCGCTGGGCGTCTACGTAGACCAGGCGAAGCGAGCCGAGACGCGCGAGCGCCGCGCGCTGGAGCTGTGCGAGAAGATCCGGACGCACACGCTCTACGGCGACCGCTGACCGGGTCGGGCACCCGGAGGCGTCGACGCGGGTACGCGCGTCCCCTCGCTCTTGTCCTCTCATGCCCATTCGCTTCTCCCTCGCGCTCGCCGCCGTCCTCGCGCTGGCAGCGTGCGAGGCCGATCCTTCAGCATCCGCGTCGGACGCGCCGGCCGCCGAGGCCGCGCCCGACCTCGGCCCGCTCCCGGACACCGCCATGGTCCAAGAAACCTCGCCGGAGACGACAGCCGATCTCGTGGGCGGCGATCTGAATACCGTCTCGCCGTCGGTCGCCATTCAGACCATCGACCTGTGGATCGCGCGCCTCGACACGGTCTCGGCGGCGGCCGACGTCCGCGACGACCTGCGCACGCTCCGGAGCCTGCTCCAGTCGAGCCCGCTCGACGGGCCCGCCATCGGGCGGACGCTCCGGCGCCTCGGCGACGGCACGGCCGCCCTCGCCGACACCGGCTCGCCGCTCATGCGCCTCGCCCAGACGCTCCGCCAGCAGGGCCAGCGCCTCGCGCCTGACACGACTGGCACGGCGTCCGCTCCGCCGACTGTCCAATAATGAAGATTGAGGCGTCCAGTTGACCGGACAACAGAATGGAGGGAGCCTCGTTCTCCACCCGCTCGGTCCTTCACCCCCCGAGCGCCCGGACTTCCGGGTCGGTGATTCACCCCACACCATCATTGCCATGAACCGCATCGCTCTTCTCGCCCTGGCGCTCGCCCTCCCGCTCGCCGCGTGCGAGGACAACACGCCCGACTCGGTCGAGACCACCACCATCGAGACCCCCGACGTGACCGTCGAGACCCCGGACGTGGACGGCGCCATGGAGGCCGCCACTGACGAGGCCCAGGACGCCGCCGACGCCGCCCAGGACGCCGCTGGCGACGCCGTGGACGCCGCTCAGGAGGCCGAGACCGCCGTCGACACGACGATGTAGTCGCGGCTCGTCCGTGACGGGCGGGGCGGTTCCCTTCGGGGGGCCGCCCCGCTTTCGTTTGGGAAGGGCCCGCCGCCCGCTGGCGGGCGTCACGCGACGTCGTCGAGGACTGGCTTTCTAATGGCAAGCTCAGCGAATGCCTTGCACACGACGAACTGCAGCAGAGGCGAAGCGCCCTTGATGTACACGAGATAGCACATTGGAAGCTGTTCGATGAAGCACTGATTGCGTTTCCACCAACATACAAATTCGATCCCGGAACCGTCTTGTAT
>CAYPVZ010000094.1:0-9227 GCA_964414235.1 uncultured Rhodothermales bacterium
CAGCGGCGCGTCCAGCGCAAGACGGTCGGGCGCGCGCCGCGCACCGACGAGGCCGGGCGGCGGGCGTCCCAGGCGTTCGAGCAGGCCGAGCGCGCCCTCCGGGCCGCCGGGCGGACGGCTGGGCGCGCGGCCGAGAACGCCTTCGAGCGCCGCGCGAAGGCCCGGGCCGCGGGCCGCAAGAAGCTGCTCAAGGACCGTGCGAACCGGAAGCTCACCGGCGTCGCCGCCGGCATGGCCAACTACTTCGGCATCGAGCCGACCGTGGCGCGCGTCGCGTGGGTGCTGGCGACCATCTTCAGCAACGGGGGCGCCATCATCCCCTACATCATTCTCTCCATCGTGCTCGGAAACGACGAAGGCGAGAGCGATGACGACGACCCGTTCGTGGTTATCCGCGGCTAGGTGTAGGAGGACAACGCCCGCCCGACGCCCGCCTGTTTCCTGCTTGGAGACTCTCGGAGCCGCGTTTCGGATCCTGCGTTACGAGGCGCGGGCGGCCCCTCGGATCGCCCGCTGCATCGCGTCGAGGCCGTTGGCCCGGTTGGGCGAGAGGTGGGCCGCGAGCCCGACTTCGCGGAAGATCCAGAGGTCGGCCGTCGCGACTTCGTCCACCGGGAGGCCGTCGAACACGCGGACGAGGACGGCCGCCAGCCCGCGCACGAGCTGGCTGTCCGAGTCGGCGCGGAGGCGAAACGTGCCGGCCTCGGTGCCCGCGTCGATCCACACGCGCGACTGGCAGCCGCGGACGAGACGGTCGTCGGTCCGGTCGGCGTCGGGCAGCGGCACCATCGCCTCGCCGATCTCGATGAGCTGCTGGAGCTGGAGCATCCAGTCGTCGACGAAGGCGAACTCGTCGGCGATCTCCTGCTGGCGGCGGTCGGCGTCGGTCATCTATCCGAAGAGCTGGCGGACCGTCGCGAGCCCGTCCACGAGGGCATCCACATCGGCGCACGTGTTGTAGAGGGCGAAAGAGGCGCGGACGGTGCCGTCGACACCGAAGCGGTCCATGACCGGTTGCGCGCAGTGCTGGCCGGTGCGGACGGCGATGCCCAGCCGGTCGAGCACGGTCCCCGCATCGTAGGGGTGGACGCCCTCCAGGAGGAACGAGATGGCGCTCGCGCGGCGCTCGGGCGTCCCGATGAACCGGAGGCCCTCGACGGCCGCCAGCTGGCGCTCGGCGTAGGCGAGGAGGTCGGCCTCGGAGGCGGCGACGGCGTCCATGCCGAGGGCCATGAGGTATTCCAGCGCGGTCCCGAGGCCGATGCCGCCGGCCACGTGCGGCGTTCCAGCCTCGAACTTCGACGGCAGCCCGGCGAACGTCGTCTTCTCGAACGTGACGCGGTCGATCATGTCGCCGCCGCCCTGATACGGCGGGAGCCGTTCCAGCCAGGCCTCGCGTCCCCAGAGCGCGCCGATGCCGGTCGGGCCGAACGTCTTGTGGCCCGAGAAGACGAAGAAGTCGGCGCCGAGGGCTTGGACGTCGACGGGCGCGTGCGGCGCGGCCTGGGCGCCGTCGACGAGCACGGCGGCGCCGCCGGCGCGCGCGGCCTCGATGATGGGCGCCAGCGGCACGACGGTGCCGAGCGCGTTCGACGTGTGCGTGACGGCGACCAGCTTTGCGCGGTCCGTGATGATCTCGTCGAGCTGGCTCAGGTCGAGGTCGCCCGTGTCGGTCATCGGGATGACGCGGAGGCGCGCGCCGGTCCGCTCGCAGGCCATCTGCCAGGGGACGAGGTTCGCGTGGTGCTCCAGCGCGCTCACGACGACCTCGTCGCCCTCGTTCAGGATCGAGCCGAAGCCGTGCGCGACGAGGTTGATGGCCTCCGTCGTGCCGCGCGTGAAGACGACCTCGTGGGCGTGCGCCGCGCCGAGGAAGCGCTGGACGGTCCGTCGCGCGGCCTCGTAGCTCTCGGTGCCCTCCGCGCTCAGGAAGTGCACGCCGCGGTGGACGTTGGCGTTTTCGTTTCCGTAGTACGCCGCCAGCCGGTCGAGCACGACCTGCGGCTTCTGCGTCGTCGCCGCGTTGTCGAGGTAGACGAGCGGGCGGTCGTCGTAGATCGTGCGGGCGAGAATGGGGAAGTCGGCGCGGACGCGCTCGACGTCGAGGGGAGTCGTCTCGGTCGTCATCATGGTTCAAGGAACGACGGGCTGGCGGGCCGTGTGCCGCGCGGTGCCATCTCCGTCGGCTCTTGACGCCGCGCGGTGAACGGGGTGCCCGGCGCGTCGTCCGAGCCGCGCATGGAGACGCCCGACGAACAGCGCCGCCCCGCGGCCCCCTCCGCGCCCGCCGAGGCGCTCCGCCAGCGTGGCGTCGAGCCGTCGCGGCCCGACCCCATCGCGTCGCTCCGCCACCGGGGCTATCTCCTCTACCTCGCCGGCAGCCTCGTCTCGAACGCCGGCAACCAGATGCGGACGGTCGCCGTCGGCTGGGAGGTCTATCAGCGAACGCAGACCCCGCTGAGCCTCGGTCTGATCGGGCTCGTGCTCGCGCTGCCCGTGTTGCTGCTGGCGCTGCCGGCCGGTGCGGCGGCGGACCGCTATCCGCGCAAGTGGCTCATCCAGATCGCGCAGGTCGGGCTGGCGGTCTCGGGGGCCGGGCTCGCCTGGGCGTCGTTCACCCATGGGCCGCTCTGGTTGATGTACGCGTTCCTGCTCGGGACCGGCATCTTCCGCGCCGTCGGCTGGCCGGCGTCGCAGGCCATCGTGACCGGGCTGGTGCCGCCGCCCGTCTTCGCCAACGCGACGATGTGGCGGAGCGTGGGTTTCCAGATCTCGGCCACGCTGGGGCCCCTCGCGGGTGGTGCGCTCCTCGCGCTCCACAGCCCGGGCCTCGTCTACGTGATCGACGCGGCCTCCAGCCTCGTCCTCGTCACGTGCCTCCTGTTCATCACGCCGACGCCCCAGGCGCGGTCCACCGAAAAACGGTCGTGGGCGAGCCTGATCGAGGGCGCGCGGTTCGTCCGCCGTCAGCCGGTGGTCCTAGGCGCGATCACGCTCGACATGGTGGCGGTCCTGTTCGGTGGGGCCGTGGCGCTGCTGCCGGTCTATGCGAGCGACGTGCTCCACGTCGGCGCGACGGGCTTCGGGTGGATGCGGGCGATGCCGTCGCTGGGCGCGATGGTAATGGGGCTGTCGCTGGCTGTCCTCCCGCCGATGCGTCAGGCCGGTCGCGCCCTCCTCGTCGCCGTCGCGGCGTTCGGGCTGGCGACCCTCGTGTTCGGGTTGTCCACCAGCTATCCACTGTCGTTGATGGCGCTCTTCTGCATCGGCGCGGCCGACAACATCTCGGTCGTCGTGCGGGCGACGGTCCTCCAGCTACTCACGCCGGACGCGATGCGCGGGCGCGTGGCGGCCGTCAACGCGGTCTTCGTCGGGACGAGCAACGAGATCGGCGAGCTGGAGTCGGGTGCGGTCGCGGCGCTCCTCGGGAGCGTGGCGACGGTCGCGCTCGGCGGCGTTCTGACGCTGGTCACGGCCGGCGCGGCGGCGGCGATCTGGCCGCCGCTCCGGCGCCTCGGGCGGCTGGAGGACCTGAAGCCGGCCGAGTTCGCGCCGAGGACGTAGCCGCGGTGGGAGAAACGGGGGGAGCTGGCCGATCCGGCGACGCATGGCGCTAGGAGAGAGACGGTTCTCTCCCTCCTCGCATGTCCCTCTCCTCTCGTGCCGTCCGCATCGCCGGGGTGGCTCTCGTGGCCCTCCTGATCGGAGGCGCGCCGGCCCTCGCGGCCCCGTTCACCGCCTCCACCAGCGGGGCCTGGAATGATCCCGTCACCTGGGGCGGCTCGGGCGTCCCGGGCGCCTCCGACGACGTCACCATTGCGGCCGGCGTGACGGTCGACGTGACGCCCGGCGCCGCCGCGGCCTCGCTCACCATCCAGGCCGGCGCCACGCTCCGCCGCTACTCCGGGCAGGACGGCGTGCTGGAGCTGCCCATCTCCGGCGCCGTCGTCAACCGGGGGACGATCCTCTGGTGCCACCCGGTCGACTTCGGCTACGACCGGCTGGCGCTTCGCATCGGCGGCGACGTGACGAACGAGGGGACGTGGGACGCCGACTACACAGTCCTTGACGGGGCGGGCGTCCAGGCGCTCCGCCAGTCGGGCGACGGGCTCGCCAACGGGCTCGGCCGTCGCTGGATCGACGAGACGCCCGCCTCTCCGCTCACGGCCGGGACCGACCTCCACTTCACGGGCCCCGTCGAGTTGCGCGGGACGAGGCTCGCGCTCGGCGCGCACCGGCTCCGCCTCAGTGGGACCGGCGCCACGCTGGACGGAGGTGCCTCCGGGGCCACGATCACGGTCGCCGACGGCGGCGTGATCGAAGACGGACCGGACCGTTCGGTCTGGAACGTCCGCGTCGAGGGCCCGGTGCGCCTCGAAGGGACGCTCGACGTCGGGGCGAACGTCGTGATGAGCGGCCCGGTCACCGTCGCCCCGGAGGCCACGGTTCGACGGTACTCTGGCCAGGACGGCGTCGTCGAGATGCGCGTCGAGGGCGCCCTGACCAACCTCGGGACGATCCTCTGGTGCCACCCGGTCGACTTCGGCTACGACCGGCTGGCGCTCCGCGTCGGCGGCGACGTGACGAACGAGGGGACGTGGGACGCCGACTACACAGTCCTTGACGGAGTAGGCGCCCAGACGCTCCGCCAGTCGGGCGACGGGCTCGCCAACGGGTTCGGACGGCTCTGGGTCGACGACACGCCGGGCTCGTCGCTCGTCGCGGGCTCCGACCTCCGCTTCACCGGCCCGGTCGAACTGCGGGGCTCGGCCCTCCAACTCGGCGGGCATCGTCTGGAACTGGACGTGACGCCGATCCGACTGACGGGCCTCGGCGGCAGCGCCACCGAGGGGGGCCGGATCGAGACCTCGGCCGGCGCCGTGCTCGCCTTCCCGGGCGCGCAGGACAACGGGACGACGTCACTCCAGAACGTCCGCGTCGTCGGGCCGGTCCGTGTCGAGGGCGTGCTGAACGTCGGGCTGGGCGTGACGGTGGGCGGGCCGGTCGAGGTCGCGTCGGGCGCCATCATCCAGCGCGCCTCGGGCAACGACGGCCTGTGGGAGCTGACCGTCGAGGGGGCCCTCACGAACCATGGCGAGATCCGCTACTGCCACCCGCTCGACTACGGCTACGACCGCCTCGGGATGGTCGTCGGCGGAGACGTCACGAACGACGGCATATGGGACGCCGCGACGACGCGGCTCACGGGCACCGCCGCGCAGACGCTCACGTCGAGCACCCCGCTTGGCCGTGACTGGTCGGACTCAGACGCATCCAGCGCCATTTTGGGCGGCTCGGACCTCACGTTTTCCGGCACACTTCGCCTGCAGGGTGGCCGGCTGGCGATGGGCGCGCACCGACTCGCCTTCACGGCGACGGGCGGGACGCTTCTCGCCGGCGGCACCGTCGCCTTCGACGTCGGCGTTTTGGCCTTCGAGGCTGGCGACCCCAACGGCTCGTATTCGCTCCAGGACGTCCGCGTCGAGGGCACGTACGGGCTAGCGGGCGTGGTCAACCTGGGGACGGGGGTCGTGTGGGCCGGCACGGCCGAGATCACGCCCGGCACCATCGTCCAGCGCGCCTCGGGCAACGACGGCCTGTGGTTCGTCCGCGTCGAGGGCACGCTGACGAACCGGGGCGAGGTCCGCTACTGCCACCCGTGGGACTACGGCTACGACCGGACCGGCGTCGAACTGGCGGGCAGCCTCGTCAACCTCGGGACGTGGGACGTGGCCGAGACGCGGCTCGTCGGCGACCGGCACCCGAACATCACGACCGTCCGGCCCTTTACGCGGCCGTTCACGTTCGAAGCGACGGCAGCGACCCCGTTCGGGCACGTCGTCGTCCCCGCCGGTATCGCCAGCGGGACGCAGAGCTACGACGCCGTCTCGGCCACGTTCGAGGCCTTCGGCGGCGCCGGCCTGGACTCGCTCACGGTCGACGCCTTCGGCGACCGGACGCCGGGCGCCTACGGCAACGCCGCCCGGAGCACGTGGACGCTCCGCCCGTCGCCGGCCAGCGCCAGGGCGACGCTCAACCGCCTCACCTTCCGCTACCGCGACGCGCTCCTCGGGCCCAACGACGAGGCCGCCCTCCAGGTCTACCACTCGACCGACGGCGGCCAGACGTGGGTCCAGGTCTCGACCTCGACGAACCTCCAGCGCGACGCGGCGATCAACACCGTCACGCTGCTCGGCGCGCCGGCCTACGGCGTCTACGCGCTCTCGTCGCAGGCCGACCCCGTCGCCGTCCTGCCCAACCTCGTCACGTCGATCGTCGGGCCGGACAAGATCCGCGTGGGGCCGCCCAACCGCTACGTCGTGACCTACGCCAACACGGGCCCGACGCCGACCGGCGACTTCGTGATGAGCTTCCAGACGGACGGCGGCATCTACATCGAGGCCATCGAGCCGTCCGCCAGCGGGGAGGGCGGCACGCCGCGCCCGATGACGCCGGACGAGTTTTCGACCACTGGCGACTCGACGTATGCCGTCCTCTGGGTCTCGAACCTCGACCCCGGTCAGGAGCGCTCGTTCACAGCCATCCTCCGCACGCGGCGCGACATCGGGCAGACGCGGCTCGCGCAGGTCCGCGTCATCCCGCTGGTGGCGGCCGGCGTGGCGCTGGGCGTCGGCGTGGCCGGAGGCGTGGCGACGAGCTATGTCAAGGACATCGCCAAGAACATCCTCCTGGAGCAGCTCTCCGACCCGCTGGCGGGCGCCGACGCCGTCAACCGGGCGTTCGACAAGGTGAACCAGGACTGGTTCGGCGGCGCCGAGAAGCCGATGGGCGAGGTCCACAAGGAGATGGTCGGCCAGTTCCGCGACCGGCTCCACCTCCAGGACCCTGTCTCGACGGCGGCCGACATCGCTGACACGTTCGGCGACATCGCCGACGCCATGCGGGCCGGCCAGGACCGGATGGCGCGACTCCCGGACGCGCCCGGCGGTGGCCGCTTCCCGCTTCGCTTCCCGGACGCTCCCCGCCGGACGCCCGAGCCTGTTCGTTCGTGGGACCCGAACGACAAGAGCGGGCCCGGCGGCGTCGGCGACGACGGCTACGTGACGGCACTCGGGCGGATGACGTACCTCATCCGGTTCGAGAACAAGGCCGAGGCCAGCGCACCGGCCTACGAGATCGTCGTCGTCGACACGCTGGCGGTGGAGCTGGACCCGGAGACCGTCGGGTTCGGCCCGACGAGCTGGCCCGGCTTTACGATGACGCGTGAGGGCCGCGTGCTCACGTGGCGCGCGACGGGCATCGAGCTGCCACCGAACGTGACGCCGCCCGAGGGCGAGGGCTTCGTCCAGTTCTCGGTCGACACCGTCCCGGGCCTGCCGGACGGCACGCGCGTCGCCAACCGGGCTGAGATCACGTTCGACATCAACGACCCGATCATGACGAACACCCACGTCAACACGCTCGACCTGACGGCGCCGACGACGACGATGACCGCACTGGCGGCCGAGACGCCCGCGAACCGGCTCGTCGTCCGGTGGAGCGCGGCCGACCGGGCCGGCGAAGCCGCCGGGGCGGGCGTCTACAGCACGACGCTCTTCGCCAGCCGCGACGGCGGCCCGTTCGAGGCCGTCGGCACGACGTCGGCCGACTCGCTCGCCGTCGACGCCGTGCCGGGCAGCACGTACGCGTTCTACGCGCTGGCGACCGACGCCGTCGGCAACGCGGAAGCGGTGCGCCCGGCGCCCGTCCAGACGGCGGTCGTCAGGGGTGTGGCGACCGAGGGCGGTGGGGCGTTCGTCTTCGCCCTCGACCCGGTCGCGCCGAACCCGATCGCGGCCGACGCCACGGTCCGGTTCTCGCTCGACCGGCCCGGCGACGCCACGCTGGAACTGTTCGACGTCCTTGGCCGCCGGGTGATGACGCTCGCCGGTGGGCCGCAGGAGCCCGGCCCCCGGTCGCTCCGGATCGACGCGCGCGGCCTCGCCTCGGGCGTCTACGTCCTCCGCCTGAGCCAGCACGAGCGGACGCTGGCGCGGTCGCTCACGGTCGTCCGTTGAGATGCTCTCTCGTCCCGCTGGCGGCGCGCGTCGCCAGTCGGGCGAGAGGGCGGGGGTGGTTGCGGCGGGCTGGGGAATTGGGCGCGCCGGCCCATGTGGCTGCCGGTGCGGGCGGGATAGCTATCGGGACATCCCGGCGCTCCGCGCGCCCCGCTCCCGATGCCCCTTTCCTACGCGTCTCGTTTTCTCCGTGCGCTCGTCGCGCTGGCGGCCCTCGCCGCGGCCCCGGGCGCCTCGGCGCAGATCACCATCACCCGGGCCGACGTTGAGGCCCAGCTTCTGGCCTCCGGCGAGACCACCTCGTACGAGGCCATCGCCAGCGCGGCCGACCTTGCCCGCCTCCAGGCCCTCGCCGCCCGCGTCGGCGGTGGGCAGACCTGGGACCTTTCCACCGTCGCCTGGGACAACCTCACGACGTCGACGGTCGCCCCGGCCCCCGGCCCTGTGCTGCTGGCCGACTCGTTTGCGACGGCCACCCACGTCGTCCGGATCGTCACCGATACCGATACGGCGTATTCGTACCACGAGCTACGGCCGGGCGAGAATCGGTCGCTCGGCATCGCGTCTCGCCTGGAGGACGAGAACGGCGAGCCGGCGGTCGGCGGCCTCCGGTTCGCACCGTACGACCTTGCCGTCCCGCTCCCACTGACGGCGTCGTCCACGTGGTCGAGCGCCTACGAGCTTCGGGTCATCCCGGCCATCGACGTGGTCCGAACCGACGTCATGTCGACCTCGATGGTGGAGGGCTGGGGCACTCTCGTGACGCCCGCCGGGAGCGCTCCGGCGCTCAAGGTCCGTACGAAGGAGGTGTCGACGTCGACGCTCTCCATTCCTGACATTCCCCCCATCGTCACGCGCGACTCGACAGTCACGATCGAGTTCGTGACGACGGGCGGCGTCAGCGCCAGCATCGGCCTCGATGGCGAAGGTCAGGCGTCGTGGGCCATCTACGGGACATCGGCCCCGACCGGTGGGGAGCCGACGGCGTCCGCCAGCGGCCCGGGCGTGGCGTTCGGGCTCGCCGTCGAGGGCTCCAATCCGGTTCGCCGCGGGGCCGAGGTCGCGCTCACGTTCTCGCTCGACGCCCCGTCTGCCGTCCGCATTGAGGCGATCGACGTGCTCGGGCGGTGCGTGGCGACGCTGGCGACTGACGTGCGTGGGGCGGGCCCGCAGCGGGCCGCGCTGGCGACATCGGCGCTCCCTGCCGGG
>CAYPVZ010000095.1:0-9186 GCA_964414235.1 uncultured Rhodothermales bacterium
TCCCTACGCGCCCATTGAGGACTACGGCCTCATCGGCAACATGCGGACCGCTGCCCTCGTCGGCAAGAACGGCTCCGTCGACTGGCTCTGCCTGCCCCACTTCGACTCGCCGAGCGTCTTCGGCGCCGTCCTCGACGACCAGAAAGGCGGCCGCTTCCGGATCGAGGTCGACGGCGGCTACGCCTGCCGCCAGACCTACCTCCCGGACTCGAACGTCCTCGTCACGCGCTTCACCGGCGAGCAAGGCGCCGCCGAGGTCGTCGACTACATGCCCGTCGGCGACATCGGGCCGGACGCGGGCTACCACCGGCTGATCCGCCACGTCCGCGTGCTCCGCGGCCGCATCAAGGTCTCGATCCGCGTCGCGCCGGCGTTCGACTACGGCCGCAGCCGCCACACGGTCGAGCTGACCGACGAGGGCGCCGTGTTCACGGCCGAGAGCGGTGGCCCCGACGGCGGCCCGATGCGACTCGGCCTCAGCACCGTCCGCACGCTCTACGTCGACGACGCCGACCCGGACCACCCGGCCATCGTGCGCGACCTCGACCTGGAGCGCGGCGACCGTGTGACGCTGGAGCTCCGCTACCTCGACGCCGTCGGGCAGATGGAGGAGCCGCTCTCGCGCGAGGACGAGTACGCCCTCTTCCGTGACACGACGGACTACTGGCGGGACTGGCTGGAGGGCTGCTCGTACACCGGCCGCTGGCGCGAGACCGTACGGCGCAGCGCGCTCCTGCTCAAGCTGCTCACCTTCGAGCCGACTGGCGCCATCGTCGCCGCCCCAACCACGTCGCTGCCCGAGCACATCGGCGGGCACCGCAACTGGGACTACCGCTACTCCTGGATCCGCGACGCCGCGTTCACGCTCTACGGCCTGCTTCGGATCGGCTTTACGTCCGAGGTCCGGAGCTTCATCGGCTGGCTCCGCGACCGCTGCGAGGCCGGCATCCCCGACGACCCCAACGGCCCGCTCCAGATCGTCTACGGCATCGACGGCCGACGGACGCTCAAGGAGTTTGAGCTGCCGCACCTCGAAGGCTACAAGGGCTCGCGCCCGGTCCGCGTCGGCAACGGCGCCGCCGGCCAGCTCCAGCTCGACATCTACGGCGAGCTGCTCGATGCGGTCTACCTCTACGACAAGTACGGCACGCCGCTCGCGTGGGAGTTCTGGACCGACATCGTCAAGTACGTCGACTGGGTCTGCGCCAACTGGGACCGGCCGGACGAGGGCATCTGGGAGGTCCGCGGCCAGCGCGAGCACTTCGTCTACTCGAAGCTCATGTGCTGGGTCGCGCTCGACCGCGGCCTCCGACTGGCGGACAAGCGCTCGCTGCCGGCGCCCCGCCAGCGCTGGCTGGAGACGCGCGACAAGATCTACACGGCCATCATGGAGAAGGGCTGGAGCGAGGAGCGCGGCGCGTTCGTGCAGACCTTCGGCGGGACTGCGCTCGACGCATCGAACCTGCTCATGCCGCTCGTCTTCTTCACCGGGCCCAACGACCCGCGCATGATCGCGACGCTGGAGCAGACGCTGATGGCCCCCGAAGACGGCGGCCTCACGTCCGACTGCCTCGTCTGGCGCTACAACACGGGCGAGGTCGACGACGGGGTCGGCGGCGAGGAGGGGGCGTTCAACCTGTGCTCGTTCTGGCTGGTCGAGGCGCTCGCACGGGCGGGCCGCATCGAACCGGCCTACCTCGAAAAGGCCCGCGTCATGTTCGAGAAGATGCTCGGCTACTCGAACCACCTCGGGCTGTTCGCCGAGATGACCGGCCTCAGCGGGCAGGCGCTCGGCAACTTCCCGCAGGCGTTCAGCCACCTCGGCCTGATCTCGGCGGCCTACAACATCGACCGCGCGCTCGACGAGCGCGGCCGGAGCCCGCGCTCGAACCAGACGCCCGACGCCCCCGAGCAGGCCCGGTCCGTCATCGAGCCCGACTTCCCCGGCGCCGAACCCGCTGCCCAGCCCGGCCCGACCGGCGCCCGCTGAACGCTGCCGCTAGCGACGCCGAGGCGGTGACCCCTGGAGGAGCCTCTGTAACGTTACAGAGGCTCCTCCAGGACTTACAACGGCGTCTCTACGCGTCGCAAAGGCTGGTCTAGGCCTTACAAAGGCTCTTCTACGCCTCGCAGAGGCTCCCCGAGGCCTTACAGCAGTCGGTCTACGGGTTCCAACGGTGCGCCTACGGGTTGCAGAAGCGCATCGACGCCCCACCGAGGTATGGCGATAGGGCTCCGAGCCAAAGGCCCCGTCCATGGGTTCCAACCGGCGCCCGCTAGTGCTGGCGGACGTCGCCAGTCAACCAATGACTTCCTAGATTCTGGATCGATCACCGAATCCTCAGAGCCAGGATGCCAGACTCGAACGTTTGCCCCCTTTGCAAGATCAGCACTGCCGTCGTCGAGCGGAGTCATCAGGGTGGCCACTTCATCTCCTGTCCAGTGTGTGGAGACTATTCGATATCGGATACGCTTGCCTCCATGTTATGGAACGGGAACGAATCTCTCGGCGCCCCGCACGTCCTAGCTGGGGCGATGAGGTACCGCACATCAAGAGGAGAGCAAATCGATCTCGATACCCAGAACATCAAGGGGCTTCTCGACGGCGTCCCCGTCCCGCGCACGCCGTTCGAACGGGTTGATCTCATCCTGCGCGACATGGATCGCCGAACCTCCGTCTTCGGAGAGCGCGTGCGGTATGGAGTGACGGACTTTCCAGTTGTCTTCGCACACGATCATGCGGAGTTCAACCAGCTTCTATCCGCTGGGAGCCAATTGGGGTACATCGAACACCCCGATAGCGCTGGGTGGAAGGTGACTCTCCGGGGGTGGCAGCGCTTGGAGGAGCTGAAGACGGCGCAGCCGGAGTCGGATCAGGCATTCGTAGCGATGTGGTTCAGCCACGAGGTAGATGCGGCGTGGACCGACGGCATCAAGCCGGCCCTGGAGACCGTCGGCTACGTGCCGATGCGGATCGACAACAAGGAGCACAACGAGAAAATCGACGACCACATCGTTGCCGAGATCCGCCGGAGCGGGCTGCTCGTGGCGGACTTCACCAACCACCGGAATGGCGTCTACTTCGAGGCCGGGTTCGCGCTCGGCCTCGGCATCCCCGTCATCTGGACCTGCCGCGCCGACTACATGACGGACGAGGACGGCAAGCGCCCGCACTTCGATACCCGCCAGTACAACCACATCGTCTGGACGACGCCGGAGGAGCTTCGAGACCGGCTTGTCGCTCGGATCGAAGCGACGATCCCAGGACGAGTCCGCTTATAGCCACCGCGGGCAGACATCGCACAGCCCGGGACTACGGGCGTCTGCTAAGCGCTTAGCTGGCGGCCGACTCCGCCAGCCCGGAATCGTCGAGGGCGCCCGACGACAGCCCGAGCCAGGCGGCCGCCTCGGCTAGCGTCGTGACCGTCGCGTACTCGCGGTCGAGGTCGGTCGTGAGCCGCTCGAACAGGAGCAGCAGCGGCCAGACGCTCTCGCGGGCCGTCACGAACACGCAACGGTCCTCCTCAATCCGAGCGCCGTACGCGTGCGCCGACTCGACGAGGTGGTCCAGCTCGTCCGGCGACACGTCGACCTCGGCGCGGGTGAAGTCCCAGATCTCGTCGAAGCCGGGCCTCCACTCGGCGTCGGTGATCATCGAGACACATGCCTCCGCGATTTCCTGTCCTGTGAGATGCCCGGTGCCCTTCACGAGACCAAGCCGAAACTCGGCGACAATCTGTATAGCGTATGGCATCACCTTGTTTTTCTAGGGGTTCCCGAAGGTACAGACCAGCACCATACTGCCACGTCAGCGATCCCCGGACCTCTCAGGGGGGCGGAAGGGCGGGGCGGCGCACGATGGGCGTCGAGAGAATCATCTGAGTGACGGGCTCGCCCAGAGGCAAGAGCTTGTCGATGAGCGCCTCCAGCCCCTCCATCGACGGCACGGCGACGATCATGAGCAGCGACGAGCCGCCGGTCGTCCGGTGGCAGACGAGGACCTCGTCGAGGGACTGGATGGCCTCGACGGCACGGCCGTAGCGGGCACGGTCCACCTGAAGGTGGAGCACGGCCTGGACGGGCCGCCCCAACTGCGCGAGGTCGACGGCGGCATGGTAGCCCGTGATCACGCCGTCGGCTTCGAGCCGCGCCAGCCGCTCGGAGACGGCGGGGGGTGAGAGTCCGACGCGGCGCCCCAGTTCGGCGTACGTCAGCCGCGCGTCGCGCTGCAGCTCGTCGAGGATTCGATGGTCGACGGTGTCCATGGCGGAGGGATCGGGCGGAAAGACGTTCAACTTCCGACAGATCGAAGGCGAGGAGGACCAAAAACCTTCGATGGCCTCTTCGACGCGAGTCGACCCGGTTCCTACTCTAGCCGGACCGTCCGCCCATTCGCTCATGACTGTCGACGCCCCCACGATCCGCGCGCCGCGCGGGACCGGCCTGAGCTGCCGGGGCTGGCACCAGGAGGCCGCCCTCCGGATGCTCATGAACAACCTCGACCCCGAGGTGGCTGAGCGCCCCGAGGACCTCGTCGTCTACGGCGGCTCGGGCAAGGCCGCGCGCGACTGGCGGTCGTTCCACGCCATCGTCGCGACGCTGAAGCGGCTGAAGGACGACGAAACGCTGCTGGTCCAGAGCGGCAAGCCCGTCGGCGTGTTCCGGACGCACGACGAGGCGCCGCGCGTGCTGATCGCCAACTCCTGGATCGTGCCGCGCTGGGCGACGTGGGACCGGTTCCGCGAGCTGGAGGCTGAGGGCCTGACGATGTACGGCCAGATGACGGCTGGAAGCTGGATCTACATCGGCACCCAGGGCATCCTCCAGGGGACCTACGAGACGTTCGCGGCCTGCGCCCGCCAGCACTTCGGCGGGACGCTCGCGGGCCGGCTCGTCGTGACGGCCGGCCTCGGCGGGATGGGCGGCGCCCAGCCACTGGCGGCGACGATGAACGGCGCGGCGGTCCTCGGCGTCGACGTGGACGAGAGCCGCATCCGGCGCCGCGTCGAGACGGGCTACTGCGACCGACTGGCGACCGACCTGGACGAGGCGCTGGCGCTGGTCGACGGCGCCCGCCAGCGCGGCGAGGCGCTCTCGGTCGGGCTCGTTGGCAACGCGGCGGAGGTGATGCCGGAGCTGGTCCGGCGCGGCGTGGCCGTCGACGTGGTGACGGACCAGACGAGCGCGCACGACCTCCGCGTGGGCTACGTCCCGGCCGGCTTCTCGATGGCCGAGGCCGAGGCATTCCGCCAGGCCGACCCGCTGGCGTACGAAGAGGCCGTCCTCGATAGCATGGAGACGCACGTCTCGGCGCTGCTGGCGATGCAGCGCGGCGGCGCCGTCGCCTTCGACTACGGCAACAACCTCCGCGGCCAGGTCGCCGACCGGCGCGGGCGGACGGAGGCATTCGAGATCCCGGGTTTCGTGCCCGAGTACGTCCGGCCGCTGTTCTGCAAGGGCTCCGGCCCGTTCCGGTGGGCCGCGCTGAGCGGCGACCCGAGAGACATCGCAACGACGGACGATGCCATCCTCGACCTCTTCCCGGACAACGACCACCTGCGGCGCTGGATCACGCTGGCCCGCGAGAAGGTCCACTTCCAGGGCCTGCCGGCGCGGATCTGCTGGCTCGAATACGGCGAGCGCGCCGAGGCCGGCGCCCGCTTCAACTGGCTCGTCGAGAAGGGGAAGGTGGCCGCCCCGCTCGTCATCGGCCGCGATCATTTGGATACGGGCTCCGTCGCCTCTCCGAACCGCGAGACCGAGGGCATGAAGGACGGCTCGGACGCCATCGGCGACTGGCCGTTGCTGAACGCGATGCTCAACACCGCGTGCGGCGCGTCGTGGGTGAGCCTGCACCACGGCGGCGGCGTCGGCATCGGCTACTCGATGCACAGCGGCATGGTCTGCGTCGCCGACGGCACGGAGGCGGGCGGGCGGCGGCTCCAGCGCGTCCTCACCGCTGACCCCGGCACGGGCGTCATGCGCCACGCCGACGCCGGCTACGAGACCGCCATCGCGACGGCGAACGAGCGCGGCATGGACCTGCCGAGCGTGCCATGACGGCGACCGCCCCCACGCTCCACCTCGCCACGCTCGACGCCGACCTCGCCGCCAGCCTCGCCGCGCTGGCGGACGACCTCCGTCAGCCGGACGGGCGCGTCGCGCGGAGCCGCCGGCTGGTCGAGGCGGCCCTCGCCGACAGACAGCCGCACTACGGCCTGAACACGGGCTTCGGCGCGCTCAAGAGCGAGCGGATCGGGCCGGGCGACGTCGAGCCGCTGCAGGTCAACCTGCTCCGGTCGCACGCTTGCGGAGTCGGCGAGCCGGTGTCACGCGAGATCACGCGGCGCATAGTGGCGCTCAAGGCGCACGCGCTCGGGCTGGGATACTCCGGCGCCTCGCCCGCCGTCGTCCGCGGCCTGCTCGATCTGCTCGACGCCGACCTGATCCCGGTCGTGCCGAGCCAGGGCAGCCTGGGCGCCTCGGGCGACCTCGCGCCGCTGGCGCACCTCGCGCTCGTCCTGATCGGCGAGGGCCACGTCTGGGGCGACGACGGCCCCGCCCCGGCCGCCGACGCGCTCCGCCAGCGCGGCATCGCGCCGGTCGCGCTCGGCGCCAAGGACGGGCTCGCGCTCATCAACGGGACCCAGTTCATGCTGGCGCACGCCGTCGAGGTCGCCCGGCGGGCCGCCCGTCTGGCGACGACGGCCGACGTGGTGGCCGCGATGACGCTGGAGGCCCGCCTCGGCTCGGCCCGGCCGTTCGATGTGCGCGTCGCCGGGGTTCGCCGGCACCCCGGGCACGCCGCCTCGGCCGAGACCGTCCGCCGGCTGCTGGAGGGCTCGGAAATCCTCCCCAGCCACGCCGGCTGCGACCGCGTGCAGGACCCGTACTCGATCCGCTGCGTGCCGCAGGTCCACGGCGCCAGCCGCGACGCGCTGGCGTACGTCGCGGCCACGGTCGAGCGCGAGCTGAACGCGGTCACCGACAACCCGCTCGTGTTCGCTACGCGGTCTCCTTCGGAGGTCGACGCCGACGGCCTCCCAGACATCGTTTCGGCCGGCAACTTCCACGGCCAGCCCCTCGCGCTGGCGATGGACATGGCCGCCATCGCCGTCGCCGAGTGGGCCTCGATCTCGGAGCGCCGGACGTACCTCCTCGTCGACGGTGGCGACGGGCTCCCGCCGTTCCTCGTCGAGCGCTCCGGCCTCCAGTCCGGGTTCATGATCTCGCAGTACATGGCGGCGGCGCTCGTGAGCGAGAACAAGACGCTGGCGCACCCGGCCTCGGTCGACTCGATCCCGTCCTCGCGCGGCCAGGAGGACCACGTCTCGATGGGCGCGTGGGGCGCGCGGAAGGCGCTCCGCGTCGTCGAGAACGCCGAGCGCGTGCTGGCCGTCGAAGCGCTCTGCGCGGCGCAGGCGCTGGAGTTCCGGCGCCCCCTCCGGGCCGGGCGCGGCGTCGAGGCCGCGCACGCCGCGATCCGCCAGCGCGTCCCCTTCCGCACCGACGACACGGCCTTCGAGCCGGACCTCACTGCCGCCGCCGACCTCGTCCACCTCGGGACGCTCGCCGAGGCGGCCGAGGCGGAGGTCGGGCCGCTCCCCTAGCCGCCCATGCGCGCTCTTGCACTCCTGCTCATCCTCAGCGCTTGCGTCACCTCGCGCCCGGCGAAACTTGCCACCGTCCAGGGCTCGGTTCGTGCAGTCGAGCCCCGCGGCGCGGATGGCGCCGTAGTCATGCTCGACACAGACGGCGGCGAGGTCGAGATCCGCGTCTCGGATAGCGGACGCGTTTGCGAAGCGAGGCCATGGGCAGAAGCAGGCCTAAACCCCAGAGGCCGAAGTCTCAGCCGTACCTTGAGCATTGGCGATCAGATCGAAGTCTCCGGGATCGTCGCGAGTAGGGGGCCGCAGACTGTGCTTCGAGTCTGCGACAAGCACAGCCACGAACTTTCGCGCCTCTGGGCGGCAGGCGCGATCCCAGCCGGGCCGGGCGTATTCCGGGGAACATTCCTGGCAGGTTTCGAGGCTTTCTACTTCACGCCTGAGGGGCGGCCCTCGGACGAACTCTGGTCACTTCGCCCAAACGAGGAGCTAGACCGATACCTCTCGGATGTGTCCGAAGGCGTTTGCGAGTGGGGGATGCCCTACCTCACACTCGACATTGAGGTAGAGGGAGTTGCCAGCACAGAGGGCTCATTCGGGCACCTCGGAGGGCTCACGCGCGAGATCGCAGTGACTCGCGTGCGAGAAATCGCGCTCGATCCAAGGGGCTTGGAAAGCCCGGACTGTCCATGACCGTCCTCACTGACATCGACCAACTCGCGATCTGCGCGCCCAGCGCCTCAAACGCCGGCCGCGGCGCCTGGGCCGGGCCCGAGGCTGATCTGCGCGACGCCTTTGCCAAGGCGGACCGAGAGTCGGCCAGCGGGCGACTCGTCGTGCCCGCGTCCCGTTCCGCACCGACGACACGGCCGGGTAGACGCGGGACCCGCCTGACACTCCCAGCGCCTCGGGACTCACGCTCCGCCCCTCAACCGTGAGGTCCCAGACCCCAATCACGGGGTCCCAGACCTCAATCACGGGGTTCAGAACCTCAATCGCGGGGTTCTGGACCTCAATCGCGGGGTTCTGAACCCCAGCCACGGGGTTCAGAACCTCAATCGTGGGGTTCCGAACCTCGACCATAGAGGTTCTGGACCTCAACCGTGAGGTCCCAGACCTCAATCGTGGGGTTCAGATCCCCAATCATGGGGTTCCGAACCCCAATCACGGCCCCATCCGCTCCGGCGCACTGGCGGACGCCGCCGCCGAGGTCGAACCGCTCCCGTAACACCGAGGGCAACCGGCGCGTTCGTCGGGTCCCCCTCCCCCTCGCTCATGCGCACCCTCGTTTTTTCTCTCCTGCTCGCCGGCTGCACCGGCTCCGTCCAGAACGCCGCGCCGATGGTCTCGGGCGAGGTCACCGCCGTCGACCTGGATCCGTGGACCTACGACGGCTCCGCGCGCATCGAGGTCCGAACCGAGGATGGCGGGACGGCCGTCCTCGGCATCCCGGCCCGGATCAACCTGTGCGAGGCGCAGGGCCTCGGCGAGGCGGGCCAGCTCCAGGTGGGCGACCGCGTCGAAGTCCGGGGCGAGCGGGGGCCCGATGGCGTCGTGACCCCGTGCACCCAACCCGACC
>CAYPVZ010000096.1:0-9142 GCA_964414235.1 uncultured Rhodothermales bacterium
GGAGGCGCTCCTGACGCAGCTCGTCCTCCGCGAGCACTACGGCGCGCAGGCCGCGTTCGCCCTGTTCGACCCGGCCGAGCCGATCGAGGCGACGCTGGCTCGGTCGTCGGCCGCGCTCGTCGGCTACCGCGACGCCGTCCCCGAGGCTGCCTTCTCGCTCGACCCGGGGCAGGAGTGGACCGACCTCACGCTCCGACCGTACCCCTGGGGCCTCCTTTGCGCACGCGCGGGCGGTCTGGAGGTCGAGGTCGCCCGGCGAATCCAGGTTGCCGTCCATTCCGCGCCGCCGTCCGACGCGCTCGACCACGACGGCGTCCTCGCCTACCAGCTCACGCTCGACGGCTACGCCGCCGACGGGCTCGACCAACTCGCCGAGTACCTCTTCGAGACCGGCACGCTCACCGAGGTCCCCGCCGTCCCCTTCGTCCAGATCCCTGACGACGAGGAGGAGTAGGAGGGACCTCGCTCCCTTCTCTTCCAGACGACGCATGGCCGACGGCTTCAAGACCATCGTGACGAACCGTCGCGCTCGGTTCGATTACGAACTCGGCGACCGCTTCGAGGCGGGCCTCGTGCTGTCGGGCTCGGAGGTCAAGTCGCTTCGCCAGGGAAGCGCGCAGCTGGCGGAGGCCTTCATCAAGGTCGGGCGTGACGGCGTGGACCTGATGAACGCGACGATCCCGCCCTACGAGATGGGCGGCTACGCCAACCACGAGCCGCGCCAGCCGCGCCGCCTGCTCCTCCATAAGGCGGAGATCGAGAAGCTCCGGAAGGGGACCGAGCAAAAGGGGATGACCATCATCCCGCTGAAGCTCTACTTCAAGGGCGGCCGGGCCAAGCTGGAGCTGGCGCTCGGCAAGGGCAAGAAGACCGTCGACAAGCGGCACACGATCGCCGAGCGCGACGTGAAGCGCCAGATCGACCGGGCGCTCAAGAACCGCTGAACGTCGATGCAGCCATCCCTCGATCCGTCCGCCAGCGGGCGGTGAGGGGAAGGAGATTCGTACTGGTGGCTTCGGCGAACACCCGGGGCGAGACGGTGTGCCTTCGCGTGCCGATGGCCGATGTCGTCGAGCTGGTGATCCGGATTCTCACGGGGAAGGCCTCGCTCGGCTTCGCTCCGAAGTGGCAACGAGCAGCCGCTTCCCCTCACCGGCGAGGCCCTTGGACACGCTCGCGCGGCTCAGCATCTCCAGAGGTTCCACGGCCGCCATCAGAGCACATTCGGACGACGTTCCCACCGACCGGCACATGGTTGGAGGGCTCTGGCGTGAGCCCCGTTTTACCTTGTGTTACCTAGCGTGACGCCAGTCGTGCCCGTTCCCGTCTCCGGAACGGCGTACTACACCGCCACGGAGCTCGTCGGTATCTCCCGACAAAGTCTTTGGCACTGGCGGCGGGAGGACTTCGTCTTTTGCGGGCACCGTCGCCGCGGCCGCGAGCTCGTCTACACACGTGGCAGAATGGACGTGATCTACGCCCACACCCACCGGCTCGAACGGGCGGGCACCGCGGAGAACCGTGTCCTTCAGCTCGACCTCTTCACCTTGCCAGCTTCCGGTCCGAAGGTCTCCAGCGCATGACCGACACCTCGTTCTCCGGCCACGAGACCTTTCCCCTCCGGTTCCTGTGGTTGCCCAAGGTCGTCCGCGCGACGGCAGCGGATCCCAGCGTGTTCCGGTCCGACGAAGCTATCGCCACGTTCGGGGTTGGCAAGAACATGGTCCGGTCCATGAAGCACTGGGGGCTCGCGACGGGCGTCCTCCAGCCCGTTGAGGGGTCCCAGAGCGACGTCGAGCCGACGGACTTCGGCCGGGCCACGTTCGGGGAGGGCGGCAGCGACCCGTACTGCGAGCGGGCCGCGACCGCCTGGAGGCTCCACTGGGAGCTCTGCCGGGACTCCAGACGGGCGACCCTCTGGCACTTCCTGTTTGGGCACTGGCGCGGGGGCGGGGTCGATCTCCCCGCGCTCGAGCACGAACTCGGGCGGTGGCTCGATCAACACGGAGTGGCTGACCATCCGTCGAGGTCCACGCTCAATCGTGACCTCCTCTGCCTCGCGGCGTGCTACGCCCCGGCTCGCTCGGCGAAGGCCGATCCCGAGGACACGGCAATCTGCCCGCTCACCGCGCTGGGGCTCGCCCAGCGCTCGGCCGGGACCCTCTACTTCAGGGGCGGGCGCCGGGTTGGCCTCGACGCCCGCGTCTTCGCCGACGCGGTGCTCGACTACTGGAATCGGGCCGCGCCCGACCGCGAGACGCTTTCCGTCGACGAGGCCATCACGCACGCGGGCTCTCCGGGCCGCGTGTTCTTGCTCAGTGAGGATCAGGCGTTCGAGCTCGTCGAGGCCGCCCAAGCCCTCGAAGACGCCCCCTTCCAGTTCGACGATACGGCCGGGCTCCAGCAGCTCTACCGCACCACAGAGGACGCCCCCGCTCTGACCGCGTAACCCATGCCTGTCTCCATCCGCGGCCAGTTTCAGCGAAGCGTCCAACTCGTTCGTGACTTCTACGGCCCCCGGGACCTCTCTGGTTACGTCGTCACGTCGAAGGCCGTCGAGACCACGGCCCGTCTCGCCGACGCGCTCGCGACTCCGGGGTCCACCCGGTCGTGGTCGATGTCCGGACCGTACGGCGGCGGCAAGAGCTCGTACGTCCTGTTCGCATCGCGTCTCCTCCGGGGAGACGCCGAGGCTGCCGAGAAGCTCTCGGCGGTAGACGTCGGTCTTAGCAATCGGCTCGCCAAGGTTTCTGGGGGAGCGTTCTGCCCGGTCCTCGTCGTGGGGTCTAGGGGGCCGGTCCTGAAGGCGCTGGCCGACGGGCTCGCCCGGGCCCTCGGCGCCTTCGCGGCCGACGTGCCGGAGGGGAAGGGGCGCGCGTCCTCCGTCGAGAAGACGGCGCGCGCCCTCGCGGGGGAGGCTCACTTGGCCACGACCGAGGCGGAGGTGCTCGCCGTCTACGACCGGGCCGCCGATCTCGTGCACGGTCGCACGGGGGGCGGGCTGTTCCTGGTCATCGACGAGCTCGGGAAGCACCTCGAGTACGCCGCGCTCCACCCAGCCGACGGGGACCTCTTCGTGCTCCAGTCGCTCGCCGAGCGCGCAGCGCGGGCGGACGCGGCCCCGCTCCTCGTCGTCACTGTCGTGCACCAGGCGGTTGAGCGGTATGCGACCGGCGTCAGCTCGAAGCAGCGCGACGATTGGCGGAAGGTCCAGGGGCGGTTCGAAGAGGTCGCGTTCGTCGAACCGGAAGGGGAAGCGCTCCGGCTGCTGGCGGAGGCCGTCGACGCCGAGCTCGACCTCCGGATTCGGAAGCAGGGAGACCGCGCGGTCCGGGCCGTCCTCAAGGCGTCGTCGCTCCCCGCCCGCCTCGATCCCGACGCCGTCGCGGAGCGGCTCCGCCAGTCGCTCCCGCTCTCGCCAGCTGTCGCGCTCTTGGTTGGGCCGCTCTTCCGGCGCCTTGCCCAGAACGAGCGATCGCTCTTCTCCTTCCTCGCCTCGGGCGAGCCCTCCGGGTTCCTCGACATCGTCGGCAGTGGGGAGGAGCCTTTCTACCGGCTCGACCACCTCTACGACTACCTCACGGGCGCCCTCGGCGGCGCGCTCTACCAGGACGGGGCGGGGCAGCTGTGGGCGGAAACCGAGGGGGCCCTGAACCGGGTCGCAGGCGACGAGCTCCAGGCCCGTCTGCTCAAGCAGATCGCCGTGCTGTCCTTCGCAGGCACGCTCGCCGGCCTGCCACCCACCGAGGCGGTCCTCGTCGCGTCGTCGGGGACGACCGTCACCAAGACCCGCGAGGCCCTCGTGGCCCTCCGCAACGCGCGCGCCGTCGCCTATCGCCCGTTCCGCGACGAGTACCGGGTGTGGGAGGGCAGCGACTTCGACCTCGCGGCTGCGCTCGCCGAGGCGCGGGCCGAGATTCCCCTCCACGTCTCGCTCGCCGACCTCCTGGCTCAGGCGGCGCCCCCCTCCGCGCTTGTCGCGCGCCGCCACGCGTTCGAGACCGGGACGACGCGGGTGTTCGACGTTGCCTACACCGACGAGAACGGCTGGGGGGCGCTCCTCGATGCGCCAACCAGGCGGGCCGATGGTCGCATCGTCTACGTCCTTCCAGAGGGGGCACCTCCGGCTGGCGTCGTCGATCAGATCCTGGAGGCGACGGCAGGGAGATACGGACTCCACCTGTTCTGTGTGCCCAGTGGCGTCGCGGGCCTCCGGGACCTCGCACGCGACGTGGCGGCGCTCGATTGGGTCCGCGACCATTACGCCGCCCTCGAGGGCGACAAGGTCGCCCGCCGGGAGGTTGAGGAACAGCGGACCGACCTCCGGGCCACGCTCGACCACCGCCTTGCAGCCACCCTCACGGCAGACGACGGGGTCTGGGTCCGTTCTGGTGAGCGGGTTCTTGTCGACACCGAGGGCGGTCTCCAACCGGTCCTCTCCGACGCCTGCGACGAGGTATTTGCGCGTACCCCCAGAGTGTGGAACGAGCTTCTCAACCGTCGGAGTCCGTCGTCGAGCGCCGTTCGTGCACAGAAGCTCCTGCTCCAGGCGATGACCGATGCCGCGACCCGGGAGCGTCTCGGCATCGAAGGCACGCCCGCTGAGTACGGCCTCTACGTCTCGGTCCTGCGCCAGACGGGCCTGCACCAGGAGGTTGCGCCGGGGACGTGGGCGTTCGTCGACCCTGGCGATCACGCAGGCGTCGACCCGGGCGCTGCCGCTGTCATTCATGCGATTGCCGAGGCGATCCGCGGATCGTGTGACGGCCCCGTCGTGGTCCCCGACCTCTACGACCTCGCCCGCCAGCCGCCCTACGGGGTTCGCGATGGGCTCCTCCCCGTCTTTCTCTTCGCCGTCCTGCTTCGTCTCGGTGACGAGGTGGCGGTGTTCGAGGACGGGGTCTACCAGTGGGCGCTGTCGTACGAGGCGGTCGAGCGGCTCCTCCGTGGGCCTCGCGCATTCTCCGTCCAGTACGTCGGGGCGTCGGATGCTCAGAGGGCCGTCCTGGCCGTGCTCGCGCCCCGCGTCGGGCTCCCGGCAACCGAGGATCTCAAGCCCCTCCCCGTCGTGGGGCGCATCCTCCAGGCCATCAGTGGGCTCCCCGCCTTCGTCCGGAAGACGGCCTCGCTGTCCGACACGACCACGGCCGTGCGGGAGGCGCTCGTCCAGGCGACCGAGCCCTCGGGCCTCCTCTTTCGTGACCTCCCGGCGGCGCTCGGCCTGGATCCGTTCGGGGTCGGTGACGCGACAGCTACCGTCCGCCAGCAAGCCAACGTGTTCGCCGACGGGCTGGCCGACGCCCTCCGCCAGCTCGGCTCCGCCTACGACGACCTCTTGGAGGCCATCGGCGAGGACCTTCATGCCGCGTTCGATCTCCGGGGGCCGTCCGTCGACGCCCGCCGCGTGGAACTCGCCGCTCGAGCCCGGGCGCTGGCCGACGACGCGGTCGACCCCACCCTCCGCTCTTTCGTCGTCCGCGCCGCCGATGATCTCGCCGAGGGGCGCGCCTGGCTCGAGTCGCTCGCGGCGCTCCTCGCCCGAACCCCGCCTGCCCAGTGGGCCGATGGTGACCGCGCGCGGTTCGCGTCCTCGCTCCAGGACGTCGCCCGGCTGTTTCTTAACCGGGAGGCGGTCAGCTTCCCGTCGGGTGGGTCTCCGAGCGACCGGGCGAGGACGGTGACCCGGTTTCGTCTCAGCGTGACGGCCACCCACGAGGAGGAGCGCCAGACGGTCGTCGACGTCCACCCGGAGGACCTCTCGACGGTCCACGACCTCACGCGCCGGGTGTCCGATCTCCTCGAGGAAGGCGGCATCTCGCTCAATACCCAAATCGCCGCGCTCAGTCATCTCTCCCTCGCGCTCCTCGAGCGCCGTGCAGGCCGGGCTGGAACACTTGAGGAGATTTTATCCGCGCTCCGCGCACCCTCCGACAACTCCCCCGATCATGCCTGAGCCCCGCCACGTCGTCGCGTTCTCCGGCGGGAAGGACTCGTCCGCCCTCGCCGTCTATCTCCACGACCCGGCCCGCTGGCGGCGGGCACTGGGGAAGACCGGCCTGCCCGAGCGCCCACCCCTCGATACCCCGGAGTACGTGTTTTGTGACACCGGGACCGAACTCCAGGAGACGTACGACTATCTCGACAAGCTCGAGGCTTACCTCGGTACCCCCATCCAGCGGCTCTCGGCCGACGCCCCGCCCGGCGAGACGCCGTTCGACCATTACCTCAAGCTGTATCGGGGCTTCCTCCCGAGCCCACAGATGCGGTGGTGCACGCGGAAGCTCAAGCTCGAGCCCTACGAGCGCCACGTCGGGGGCGACCCCATCATTTCCTACGTCGGCATCCGGGCCGATGAGGGCGACCGTGTCGGCTATATCTCCACCAAGCCCAACATCCAGACCGTCTTTCCCTTCAAAGAGGACGGAATTGTCAAGGAGGACGTCTACCGGATTCTCGACGACTCTGGACTCGGTCGGCCGGACTACTACCGCTGGAGGAGCCGGTCGGGGTGCTATTTCTGCTTCTTCCAGCGTAAGAGCGAGTGGGTCGGTCTCCTGGAGAATCATCCGGACCTGTTCGAAGCCGCCAAGATGTACGAGAAACTGGATCCCGACGCGGGCACCCGGTTCACGTGGAGTGACGCGGAGAGCCTTGACGAGCTGGCCGAGCCCGAGCGGATCGCCGAGATCAAACGTCGGACAGCCGAGCGGCTGGCTCGTGCTGCGAACTCGCGGAGGGGGCGGACGCTGCTCGCCCAACTGTTCCCTGAGAGCGGCCTGCTGGATGAGGCGAGGGACCTCGAGGACGCGACCACAGGATGCAACATCTGCCACATCTAGCATGACCTGTCCCGGGTAAGCCGGGACAGGTCAGTCTCGAAGAGACCGGCGATCCCTCGTCCCCACGCCTCGCAGGCGACTAGGACGCGCCGAGCCGTGCCGCCAGTGCGTCCCGCCGGGCCCGAGCCACCTTCAGGCGGGGGCCGCCCCGGAGCTTGACGGCGTAGTCGCCACCGGGCGACGTCAGCAGCGCCTCGACCCGGTCGAGACGGACGATGGTCGAACGGTGGACTCGGACGAAGTCGGTGGGGTCGAGTCGCTCTTCGAGGGCCGAGAGCGTGTCGCGGATGAGGTGGGTCACGCCCCCGGCGTGGACAGCCACGTAGTCCCCGTCGACGTCGAGGTAGTCGACATCCTCGACAGGCACGACCCGGATCTGGCCTCGCATCTCGACGGCGATCCGTTCGAGGTAGGCCTGCCGGCGCGGCGCGGGATCGAGGGGTGGGGCGGGACGTCCCTCCAGGAGCGCGAGGAGCCGGTCGTGGAGCGCGTCGCGGTCGCGCGAGCGGACGGCCTGCCGGACCCGGTCGAGCGCCGCTGCGAACCGGTCGTTCTCGAACGGCTTCGTGAGGTAGTCGACGGCTGCCAGTTCGAACGCCTCGACGGCGTGGCGGTCGTAGGCCGTCACGAACACGGCGAGCGGCATCCGCTCGTGGCCGATCTCCCGGACGACGTCGATCCCCGTGAGGCCCGGCATCTGGACGTCGAGGAACGCGATGTCGACGGGGCGCCCCGCCGCGTCGAGCTGGCGGATCTGCTCGGCGGCCTCCGCGCCCGAACTGACCGCCGCGACGACCTCTACGTCGGGCTCGCGTTCGAGGAGCGTTTGGAGCCGGCGGCGGGCGAGCGGCTCGTCGTCGGCGAGGAGGACGCGGAGCGGGTCAGACACGTGGGTGAGGCGTCAGGGGGCCGCCGCGGTGCGAAGGTCGTCGGCCGTGTGGTAGGGGAGGGTGACGGCGACGAGGAGCCCGCCGTCTTCGGGCTCGACGAGGTCGAGTCGGGCGGCATCGCCGTAGAGGGCCTCCAGCCGGGCCCGCGTGTTCGCCAACCCGATCCCGCCGCGCCCCTTCGACGGGGCCCCGTCGCTCGAGGTCAGACCCGGCCCGTCGTCGCGGACGCCGAGGACCAGCTGGCCGCCGTCGATCCGGGCCGAGAGCGTGAGGCGGCCGCCGCCCCGGCCCGCGAACGCGTGCTCGAAGGCATTCTCGACGAGCGGCTGGAGGATGAGCGTCGGGACGAGCCCGTCGCGGGCGTCGACGTCCATGCGCTCGCGGACCCGGAGCGTCCCGGCGAACCGAACCTTCTGGATCTCGAGGTAGTCGTGGAGAAACGAGAGTTCGTCCGCGAGCGGGACCTCTCGTTGGGCCGTTCCTTCGAGGGTCCGCCGGAGAAGCGAGCTCAGACGGGCCACGACGTGCTGGACGCCGGCCGGATCCTCGTCGGCGAGCGACCCGATGGCGTGGAGCGTGTTGAACAGAAAGTGCGGGTTGAGCTGCATCCGGAGCGCCGCCAGCCGGGAGTCGGCGAGCTGGGCCTCGAGCTCGGCCCGTTCGGCCTTGAGCGTCGCCCGCTCGGCACGGAGCGTGGCCTGCTCCGCCTTCAGCGTCGCGCCCTCTTCCTGGAGCGTGACCGCCTCACGCTCCCGAGCACGGAGGTCGATAAACGCGCTCCGCGCGAACCCGACGGCGAGGACGCCGAGGTAGAGCACGAGCTCGTCGACGAACCAGAGCCGGGTCAGGACGTCGACCAGCCCGACGTCGGCCCCGGGCCCGCCGGGCGGCGGGGGCGGCGGGGCGAACGTGGCCCGGAGCGTCAGGAAGTTGACGGCCTCGATGACGAGCGCCGTCGCGAGGGCGAGGGCGAGGTGGGCCGCTACGCGTCGCCACGCCTGGCTTCGCACGACCGGGAGCCGGCGCGCGAGGGCGAACACGAGCGGCGTCACGGCCGCCCACAGGACGAACACGGACGCGCCGGCGAGCACGCTGCCCAGGCCCTGCGTGTCCCCGCCCGGGCGAAACGGGTCGGCCGTCCGGCGGAGCACCTCCAGGACCGCGAGGAACGTCCAGAAGGCCACGATGGCAGCCCGCTCGGTCCGGAGCGACCAGGGGAGGGCGGGGGACGGACGGTCGTTCATGGTCGGAGGATACGGGTCGGACCCGCTAGGCCCGACCCTGAGACCGCAGTGAGCGCGTCCCGTCTGGCGGACGCGTTGGAGGAGGTGGGGCGGCAGGCGGCCGACGTGTGGCGCCGCCGGCCGGGCGCCGCCCTCGTGGATGCGTCTGGACGCGGGCCTGCCGTGCAGG
>CAYPVZ010000097.1:0-9142 GCA_964414235.1 uncultured Rhodothermales bacterium
TCCGCCGAGGGCCTCCCAGGTCTCGCGCAGCGAGACGGTCCCGCAGGTCGCGCAGAGGACGACCTCGTTGGTCGGGCGGAACGGGACGCGCGTGAGCGGGTCGGCCACGCCGGCGCGCAGGAAGCGGGCGTCGGCGTCGGCGTCGAGGCGGTGGAACTCAGGCACGGCGGGCTCAGGCAGAGGGACGGTGAAGCTAGCGCGGGCTGCCGGGGCCGTCCTTCACGGCGCGTCCGCCCCGTCTTCAACGAACGGGCCGGGGCGGTCGTCTCTTCCCGCTGGCGGCGCCCGTCGCCAGCGCGGCGCGGCGGCGCGGCCTCTAGCCCGCGATGAGGCGCATGAACTCGGACCGCGTGTTCGGGTTGTCCAGGAAGACCCCGCTCATGGCGCTGGTCGTCGTCATCGAGTTCTGCTTCTCGGCGCCGCGCATCATCATGCAGAGGTGCTGCGCCTCGATCACGACCGCGACGCCCTCGGGCTTCAGCACCCGGTCGATGGCGTCGCGGATCTGGAGCGTGAGGCGCTCCTGCACCTGGAGCCGCCGCGCGTAGACATCCACCAGCCGGGGGATCTTGCTAAGCCCGACGATGTGGCCGTTGGGGATGTAGGCCACGTGGGCCTTGCCGAAGAACGGCAGCGCGTGGTGCTCGCAGAGGCTGTAGACCTCGATGTCGCGGACCAGGACGATCTCGGAGTAGCTCTCGGCGAAGAGCGCACTGCGCAAGATCTCGTCAGGGTCGAGTCCGTAGCCGTGCGTCAGGAACTGCCAGGCCTTGGCGACGCGCTCGGGCGTCTTGAGCAGGCCCTCGCGCTCCGGGTCCTCGCCGATGATCTCGAGCTGGCGCCGCGTGAGGGCCGCCAGCTCGTCCGTCGTGTCGGCGTGGTAGACGTCGGCGCGCTCGTAGAGGAGCGGGCTGGCGTTCGTCGCGGCGAGGTCGGTGGCGCCGCCCGCGCGGCCGTCGTCGTTACTCGCCACGGTAGGAGACGGCGTTGTTGGGGGTCTCGCGGAGGAACACCTCGTGGAGGCCGGGCACGTGCGGCGCCAGCTGCGCCCAGATGGCGACGGCCAGGTTCTCCGTCGACGTCAGGACGCCCTGCAGGAAGGGGACGTCGAGGTTCAGGTTCGTGTGGTCCAGCGGCCGGACGACGTGCTCCTCGATGATCCGCTTGAGCTCGGCGAGGTCGACCACGAAGCCGGTGTCGGGGTCCGGCTCGCCGGCCACCGTCACGTCGAGCTCGTAGTTGTGGCCGTGCCAGTTGGGGCTGTTGCAGCGGCCGAACGTGGCCCGGTTCCACTCGTCGGACTGGGCCGGGTTGTGGAGGCGGTGGGCGGCGTTGAAGTGGGCCTTGCGCGTGACGTAGACCGTCGGCATCGGGCGGATCGGCGGGGGCCGCGCCTACCGCCCGTCGCCGTCGCCCGTTCCGCTGGCGCCTCCCGCCGCCAGCTCGGCGCGGACGGCGGCGAGGTTGTCTCGGACGAGTTGGGTGTTCGGATGGTCCGGCCCCAGCTTCGCGTCGAGAATGGCGAGGGCGCGGCGGTAGGCGGCCTCGGCCCCGTCGAGGTCGCCCCGGTCTTGGAGCACGCGACCGAGGTTGTTCACGTCGATGGCGACGTCGGGGTGGTCTGTCCCGTACGCCGCCTCGTCGATGGTGAGGGCGCGGCGGTAGGCGGCCTTCGCCCCGTCGAGGTCCCCCCGGGCCCGGAGCACGCCCCCGAGGTTGTTCATGCGGATGGCGACGTTGGGGTGGTCGGGTCCGTGCGCCGCCTCGTCGATGGCGAGGGCGCGGCGGTAGGCGGACTCCGCCCCGTCGAGCTCGCCCCGGGCCTGGAGCACGCCCCCGAGGTTGTTCGCGCGGCTGGCGACGGTGGGGTGGTCGGACCCGCGCGCCGCCTCACTGATATCGAGGGCGCGGCGGAACAGAGCCTCTGCCTCCGAGAAGTCCGCCCGGAGTTGAGAGAAGGTGGCCGCGCGATCCAGGATCCATGCTTTCTCACCTGAATCTCCACCTTCGAACTCACCAGCAGCGAGCGCATGAGGGATCAGAGCCGCGATCTCATCGAGCCGTCCCGACATCGTGGGCATGTCGAGGTCGAGGGCGTCACCCATCCGTCGCTGCGCGGCCGTCGCCCAGACCTCTCGCTCCCCTTCATCCATCCGGTCCCACGTGACAACCTGTACGAGGCGATGGACCGAGAGCGCCTCCCCCTCAATCTTGACGAGCGAGTGCCGCCGGAGTGCCCGGATCACCCGCGTCCACGCGAGGTCGTCCTGGCGCGCGTCGTCCAGCGGACCCGGCCACGTGCCGTCCCACTGGCGGATGAGGTCGACGGGGAGGTCGTCCGGCGCGAGGCACGCACAGAGGCGAAGGAATCCCACAGCCGCGGGCTCCTCCGCCGCGGCGCGCTCGAACGCCAGGCTCCACGTCGTGGCGACCGACTTCGGGTAGGCCGGGTTCGGAGGGCTCTCGGCGAAGAGGGCCGCTCGGCGCTCCTCGAACAGGCGGAGGTAGGCCCCGACGCCGAGCCCGTCCTGCTCGATGGTCGCCGCCGCCTGTTCGAGGGCGAGCGGGAGCCGGCCGAGGGCGTCCGCGAGGCGGCCCGCGTCTTCTCGCTGGTCGTCGCCGACGCCCGACCGGGCGAGGAGAAAGTCGATGGCCTCGTCACGGTTCATCACGTCGACCTCGATGGCCTCGGCCGTCCCCAGCCACGTCGGATCGCGCGACGTGATCAGGACGTGGCCGTCGCCACCCTCCGGGAGTCGGCCAGCCAACGCCTCCGCGTTTGGCGCGTTGTCGTAGATGAGGAGCCAGCCCGGGTGCGCCCGCCACCAGTCGCGGAGGGCCGCCATCGTCGCGTCGGGGCTGTCGGTCGGCTTCGCGAGGTCGAGCTCGACCGCAAGGTCGTTGAGGTCCGTCACCAGCTCGCCGGGCGTCTCCGCCCGGATGAGCCAGCCGATGTCGTACTCGTTCCGATGGCCACGCGCGTAGGCGAGAGCGAGTTGAGACTTCCCGATGCCACCGAGCCCATGGAGCGCCGTGAGCGCGATGGGACCACCACCCGCCAGCGCCTCTGCGATGCGGTCGAGGAGCACCGTTCGGCCGGTAAACCGCCGCGTTGGGTTCGGGATCGTCCACCGGCCCGAGCGGAGACGGGTCGTGCCCGGGGTGCGGAGGTCCGCGACCACCTGGGCGATGGCGCGGGCGACCTGCACGTACGCCTTCTGAGGCGAGTCCCAGTCCTCGACGGGCTCCGCACCCTCCGGGAGTATCTGGAGATCCGCGAGCGGCGTCTCATCCCACAGACAGTCACGGAGCAGGATCGGGATCACGCGGGCCGTCCCGGCCGCCTCCCGGTCGAGGGCGTGCGCGAGCTCGACGCGTGCGATGTAGTCCGAGTCGAGAAACGCCGGGCTCAGCAGGAGGAGCAAGACGTCCGCCTCGTTCAGCTTCTTTCGAATCGCGGCATCCCACCGCTCGCCGGGCTTGATCTCCCCGTCGTGCCATCCCTGGATGCGGCCGTCCTTCTTCAGCGGCCCGAGGTACTTGTCGAGCTCCGCCCGCATCTCGCGGTCGGCGTGCGCATACGAGAAAAACAGCGAGAGCGGGCGCGAACTCATCGAGCGGAGGGCATCCGGAATCGCCAGAGAGTACGCACACGCCCCCCGCTGGCGCCCACCCTCCCCCGTCATCCTGGAGCGTCGGTTCGGATCGGTGCTCTTGCCTGGTGGGAGGTGGCCACGAAGCGGCCGGAGGGTGTCGAGCGAGGGCTTGTCCGGTGGCAGACACCCCCACCCGCCTGCGGCGGGAGCCCACTCAAGGGGGCGGGAGGATCCCGAACACCCCGCGCCCCCCGCCACCCCCACCCCTGTCATCCTGAGAGGCTGTTCGGGTTTGTCCTCCTCCCTTGAGGGAGGTGGCCGCGGAGCGGCCGGAGGGTGTCGAGGCGAGCGCTGAGGCGGGTCGACACCCCACCCCGATCCGCGGGAAGCCCCCTCCAGGGGCCGGAGCGCCGATTCTCCGAAATCCGAACAGCCTCTTAGGAGCGGCCGACGCGTGAGTGGGAGGGACGGCGTTGAGCTCCCTCGCGGACACTCAGGATGACGGGGGCCGTTTCCACGCCGAGCCCGGGGCTCACACCGCCGCCCCGCCGATTCCCGCCAGCGGGTCGCCGCTTCGGGCGGGCGAGCCCGGGATTCCCATACGCGCCCCCGGGAGTCGCGCGTGCGAGTCCGGGAGTCGCGAGCGCGGGTCCGGGAGTCGCGTGGGTGGGTCCGGGATTAGGGAGGGCGGGTCCGGGCTTCGCGAGGGCGAGCCGGGGGAACGCAAGGGCGGGTCGGAGACCGGCGGGCGCGGGGCGGAGCCCCGGACGGCCGGACGGAGCCGACCCGATGTTGTTGGTTGTTCGGCCTGTGATCCCTACACTCTATGCTCCACAAACCCTCTCCGGCTATGGAACCCGCATCCACTCCCCGCCGCCGCTCCGAGCAGGACCAGGAGCTCGCCGACGAACTCGTCGCCTGGGAGCGCTCCCTCGAAGCCGCCCACGACGACCCCGAGGTCCTCACCGAACTGGCCGAGGCCGAGTACCCCGTCGAAGAGATCGAGGCCGCGCTGGCGCTCGTCGAGTCGGCCCAGACGGGGTTCGAGCACCGGGCCCGCGCCATGGCCGCCGAGGACGCCGCCGTCGACGCGAAGGCCGCCGCGTTCAAGTCGGTCCGCACGGCCTACCGGGCGTTCCGCCGGATCGCCCGGTCCCGCTTCCACGACGACCGCGACGCCATGACCGCGCTCGGCCTGACCGGTACGGCCCCGCGCGCCCTCAACCCGTACGCCATGCACCTCCGCTCGGGCTACGCCGCCGCCGCCCAGGAGCCCTACCACTCGAAGCTGGGCCGGGGCTACACCACCGAGCGGCTCCAGGCCCTCCGCGGCGAGGTCGACGGCCTCGTCTCCGCCGCCGAGGACCTGACCCGGGCCGAGGCCCGCGCCGAGGCCGCCACGACCGCCCGCGACGCCGAGGCCGCCGCCGCTCGCTCGGCCTACGGTGAGTTCCGCGAGGTCGCCCTCGCCGTCCTCTCTCCCGAGCTCCTCGCCCGCCTCGGCCTAGGCTAGGAAGGCGGCGCTCGGGCGTCTCCCCCCGTCGATCTCCCATCGCTGCGCTCAAGGGAGATCGACTGTCCCCCTCACGCGTGAGGGGGACAGCTTCTGCAGGGGCTGAGGCCGACAGGCCGATCCCTGCAGAAGCGGGGGGAGCTGTGCGGGACACGTCCCCCGTCCCATTGGCGGCCCGCCTGCGTGCTGGTCAGACGTACGGGTCCGCCGGGTCCATCGCCGCCAGCTCGACGAAGAAACCCGCGATGCGCTCGGCGCAGGTGTCGACGAAGACGGCCCCCTTCTCCGCCGTCGCCGCCTTCGGGTCGCCGACGCCCGTGTCGGCGGTGATCTGGCGCCAGTCGCGCGGGGCCCAGGCCCAGCCCTCGCGCAGCCCAGCGACGCGGAACGGCCGCGAGGCCCCGTCGCCGGCCTGGTCCAGCGGGCGCACGAGCTCGGGGCGGAGGTGCATCACGGCCGCCGTCTCCAGCTCGCCCGCGTGGTCGCCGGGCTCGTCGAACACGTCGTGCGGCGCCGCCTTCCACCAGTCGAGCGCGCAGAGGAAGACGTCGGTCTCGGCCTGGAGCTCGCGGACGAGCGGCTTGAAGTCGTTGCCCCCGTGCCCGTTGACGATCGCCAGTCGGTCGATGCCCGCCGCCTCCAGGCTCCGCACCACGTCGCCCAGGACCGCCAGCTGCGTCGACGGCCGCAGGTCGATCACCGGCCCCAGCCCGAGCTGCATCGCGTTCGCCCCGAACGGGACCGGCGGCAGCACCGTCACGCGCGTGCCGCTCGCCCACGCCCGCCGCGCCGCCTCGATGGCGACGCCCTCCGACAGGATCACGTCGGTGGCGTAGGGCAGGTGGAGGTTGTGCGGCTCGGTCGCGCCCCACGGCAGGACGGCGACCGCGTAGGCCGCCCGGCGGGTCTCGGGCCAGGTGGCCTCGGCGAGGACGTAGGGGCGCATGGCGTCGGGAGGGGATCCCCGCCAGACTACGCGCGCCGCTGGCGATGCGCGCCGACCGCCGCTCGGAGGCACCGGGCCCGCGTAGCTTGCGCGCCCCGCCCGCCGTACCCGTGGCCGACTCCGACAAGACCCTCTTCCAGAAGATCGCCGACGGCGAAATCCCGGCCGACGTCGTCTACCAGGACGACCGCGCCGTCGCCTTCCGCGACATCGCGCCCCAGGCGCCAACGCACGTTCTCATCGTCCCCCGCCAGCCCATCCCGCGCGCGGACGCCATCGACGAGGCCGACGAGGCGCTGGTGGGTCACCTGTTCACGGTGGCCCGGAAGGTGGCCGAGGCCGAGGGCCTGAGCGACTACCGCCTCGTGGTCAACAACGGCGAGGGCGCCGGGCAGACCGTGTTCCACCTCCACGTCCACCTGCTCGGCGGGCGCGGCCTCCAGTGGCCGCCCGGCTGAGGCCGGCCGGGCCTACGGAGACGAGAGACCTGGCCGACCCGTCTTCCCCTCGCGTCCGCGCTCCTCTCGTTCCCCGCCGCCCCATGATCCGAGTCTCGGACGTCCACGTCGCCCTCGACGGCGCGCCGATCCTGCACGGGGTCTCGTTCGAGGTCCAGGCGGGCTCCGTCGCCGGCTACGTCGGGCCGAACGGGGCCGGCAAGACGACGACGATGCGCCTGCTGACGGGCTCGCTGCCGCCGGATGCCGGGCGCGTCGAGGTTGGCGGGGTCGACGTGGTCGCGGAGCCGGTCGAGGCCAAGCGGCGCTTCGGGTACGTCCCCGAGCACGGCCACGTCTACGAGAGCTTCACCCCGGACGAGTACCTCTCGTTCATCGGCCGGATGCACCGGCTGCCCGAGGCCGTGCTCCGGCGCCGCGCCGAGGCGCACCTTGCCTTCTGGGGCCTCAGCGACGCCGCCAGCCGGTCGATGGTCAGCTTCTCGAAGGGCATGAAGCAGAAGGTCCTGATCTCCGCCGCGCTGCTCCACGACCCGCCGGTGCTGCTGCTCGACGAGCCGCTGGGCGGCCTCGACGCGCACGCGGTGCTCCAGACGCGGGCGCTGCTCCGCACGCTGGCGGCGCGCGGGCGTACCGTCTTCTACTCGTCGCACCTGCTCGACGCGGTCGAAAAAGTCGCCGACCTCGTCGTCGTCATCCGCGACGGGCGGATCCTCCAGGCCGGCTCGCCGGACGAGATCACGGCCTCGGGCGGCGGCGGCTCGCTGGAGGCCGCCTTCGGCAAGCTCACGGCCGCCGCCGACGCCTACGACGAGGCTGAGGTCCTCGTCGCGACGGCGTTCGATTAGGGCAGGGCCGCCATCTCGGCGGCGGCCTCCTCTGCCCACCGGGCCTTTTCGATCCGCCACTGGATGGCCTCTTCGATCTCCTGGATCCACGCGGCGACGGCCAGCTTGAGGACCCAGGTGAAGACGTAGACGCCGAGGAGCGGGAGCAGCCCGGACAGACTCCGCCAGGGGCCGGGTAGGGCGCTGCTCATCAAAAACAGCCCGCCCACGAGGCCGACGAACGCCGCCAGCCAGCCGCGTCGCCCGAGCGCCCACAGGTGGACCACCAGAACCGGCGTGAACACGGCGGCCGCCATCCCGAGGAGACTCGCGACCAGCCTGTAAGGAAGCCAGTACAGGGCGCCCCACGACACGCCGGCCCAGCTCTCCAGCGTGAGCCACTGGTGGAGCCGGCGGAGGCGCGGGAGATCGAAGGCCGTGTTCGTCACCGAGGCGGTATCGGCGAGGCCGGCCGGCTCTCAACCGGCGAGGCGGTCCGCCTCGGTGCCGCGCTCGCCGAGATGGGCGGAGCCGGGCACGACGGGCGGACGTAGATGCGGCCCCAGTCCGACTCCCCATGCGCGGAGCTTCCCGCCAGACCGCCGTCGTCGTCGCCGCCCTTGTCAACGTGGGCCTCAACGCGCTCGCGGGCGCCGGCCTGCTCTTCGGCGTCCAGACCGGTGCCGTCTCCGACGCGGCCCCGACCCCGATCACGCCGGCCGGCTGGGCGTTCGGCATCTGGTCGGTCATCTTCGTGGGCATCCTCGCGTTCGCCGTGTGGCAGGCGCTCCCCGCGCAGCGCGGCGCGCGCTACGACGCCCTCGGCGCGCCGTTCGTCGTGGCCAACCTGCTCAACGGGCTCTGGCAGATCCCGTGGCTGACCGGCCGATTCGGGCTGGCGGCCGTCGTCATCGTGGGGATCCTGGCGTCGCTCACGTGGCTCTACGCCCGCCTCGACGCGATGGCGCTGCGCGGCGTCGAGCGGTGGGTGCTGGGCGTGCCGGCGGCGCTGTGGCTGGCGTGGCTGATGGTGGCGGCGCCGCTCAACCTCACGATCTGGCTGCGCGAGGGCCTCGGCTGGGACCCGGCCGGGACGTTCTGGCCCGTCGCGGTCGTCCTGCTGGTGGCGGCCGTCGGCTCGTGGCTGCTCGCGCGGACGGGCGACGTGGCGGCGGCGCTCGTCTTTCTCTGGGCCTACGCCGCGATCGGGGCCGCGCACCCGGACCGCGCGACGTTCCTCCTCGCGCTCGGCCTCGGTGCGCTGGCGGTCGTCGCCAGCGCCGCGGTCGGGGCCCGCCGCCACGGCCCGTTCCCGACGGCCCACGCCTGAGGCCGCGGCCGAATTCGAGCGCACGATCCGGGAGGCGCCGCGCGCGTCGCCCGACGGACCTTGGGCACCGATTCCGACCCGACCCGATGCTCCCGCTCACCGACGCCCGCTGGGCCGCCGTCCGCGACCGCCAGCCCGCCGACTTCCTCTACGCCGTCCGCACGACCGGCGTCTTCTGCCGGACGACCTGCGGCGCGCGGACGCCCCAGCGGACCAACGTCGTCCTGTTCGTGGCGCGCGCCGAGGCGGAGGCCGCCGGCTTCCGCGCCTGCCGCCGCTGCCGCCCGGACGCCGAGGCGACGCCCGCCGATGCCGCCGTCGACCGCGCCCGCCAGCTCCTCGACGACCGGCTGGCGGACGACCCCGAGGCGCGTGTGACGCTCGCCGAGCTGGCGGCGCACGTCGGCTGGAGCGCGGGGCACCTCCAGCGCCGATTCACGGCGCGCGTCGGCCTCTCGCCCGCGGCCTACGC
>CAYPVZ010000098.1:0-8991 GCA_964414235.1 uncultured Rhodothermales bacterium
CTGGCCGTACTCCGGCAGCCCCTGGGCGATGCTCAGGAACTGGCCCCGGCTCCATCGACGCAGTTCGCTCGCGCCGCCGGCACTCGCAGTGCCAACCGCCAGCAGGCGGCCATCGGCGTCGAGGCCGAGCTGGCGGGGCAGGAAGCCACGCAGGGCGACGGCCCGGCACGGCCCGCCGGCGGCGTCAATGCGGCAGGCCTGGCCGGGCTCGGCGCCGAGCAGCCACGCCGAGCCGCCCGGGAGGCTCTGGAACGCCCATGCCCGGTCGCGCCGCACCGTCGGCGCCGGCCAGGGCAATGCCACAGGCTCGATACGCCGTGCCTGCGGGTCGAGCCGGCACAGCCCCTGCTCGCGCGAGCCGTAGAGGATCCGCCCGTCCCCGTCTTCCGCCAGCCACGCGACGGCGCCGGTGCAGGCGCCATCCCCCCGTGGAGAAACCCGACGAAACCGGTCCGTCGCGACGTCGAGGCGCGAGAGGCCGGCCAGCGTCCCCACCCAGAGCGTCCCGTCGGAGCCGACGAAGAGGGCCTCCACCCGGTTCGATGGCAGCGATCCCGGGTCGTCCGCGCGATGGCGGAGGACCGTCAGGCCGAGGCCGTCGTAGCGGGCGAGCCCATCGGCCGTCCCGATCCAGACGAGGCCGTCCCGGTCCTGGGCGAGGGCCTGGACCTCGGGATGCGGAAGCTCCAGTCCGAGCCGCTGGAAGCGGACATCGGGCGCGTCCGCCAAGGCCTGGGCTGCGACGACGAGCGGCGCCAGGAAAACGAGCAGGACGAGCGAGAGTCGCACGGAGGCCAGGGGGATCCCCGAACCTACCCCGGCGCTGCTCTCACCCGCGCGGATTTCGCCCTAACCGCGAGCGTCGCTGTCGGCACGGTCGAGGTCGAGCGCCGCCGAGTTGATGCAGTAGCGAAGGCCGCCCGCCTCGCGCGGCCCGTCGTCGAACAGGTGCCCGAGGTGACCGCCGCACGCCGCGCAGGTCGCCTCGATGCGCCGCATCCCGTGCGACCGATCATCCCGCAGCTCGACCGCTCCGTCGATGGCGTCGGTAAAGCTGGGCCAGCCGCTGCCGCTCTCGAACTTGACCGTGCTCTCGAACAGGGCCGCACCACAGCCGACGCATCGGTACGTGCCCGGCGCCTTCTCGTCGTGGTAGGCCCCGGTGAACGCCCGTTCCGTCGCGCCCTCGCGGAGGACGCGGTGCTGGAGGGGCGTGAGGCGATCGCGCTCGTCGGGCATCCGAGGGAGCCGCTGGCGGTCGCAGCCGCCAGCGGGCGGATTGGCGATCAGTACCGGAGCAGCGCGGCGACGCGCCCGACCTCGGTGAGCGCCTCGAATGCGTCGGCGAAGTCGACCTCGGCGCCGGTCCGGGCGGCCTGCTGGGTCATGGCCTCGACGAGGTCGACCTCGAAGACGTCGGCGGAGCCGCAGGCCTGGCAGGTGCGGGGCGTCCCGTGCATGACGAGCTCGCACGCCCGGCACTTGGTGCCCTCGAACTCGGCCTCGCGATCCAGCAGGATGACCTCGGCGCGGGCCTCGCGGAGCGTCTTCAGGACGGCCGTCGGGCCGAAGGCGGCCAGTCCGGGGCCCATGCCCTGCTCGCGGATGGCGATCCACAGCTCCTGCTCTGCCTGCCGCTCGCCCTCTTCGGCGATGTCGGCCGCGGCGTCGAGCGCGTCCTCGTCGGACGCGTTGCCGTCGATGGAGCGCGTGCCGACCAGCTTCTCGCGCACGTCCGTCCGGAGCGCCTCGCGGACGGCCTGGACCGGCTCGTCGGTGCCGATGAGGACGAGCCGCTCGTAGCCCTTTTCGAGCAGCAGCTCGGCGAGGCCGTGTGCGACCTCGCTGGCGTACGTCTCCAGCTGCTTCTCGCGGCGGCGCGCGTAGCGCTTCTGGCTCCAGCCGCCCTTCTTGACCCGGTTCTTGACGTCGCCGCGGACGCCGTCCTCCCGCTCGACGTCGTCGGCCGAGACGAGGTAGATCCGCGCCGCCGTGTTGTCGAGGATGACGACGGCGTACGTCTCGTTCTCGTCCAGCAGCTCGTATGCCGGCCGGACGAACGGGGCGTCGCCCATCCACAGGCGCGTCCCGACCGCCTCGGGCAGCGTATGCGCCTGCGCCAGATCGGCGCCCCACGAGGCGAAGACCGCCAGCGCGCCGTCCTGCGGAGGCCGGTGGCGCTCCAGGAGATCGCGGGCAATGGTCAGACTCTCCTCGAAGTGCTCGCGCTCGGCCGGCTGGTCCGCCAGCAGCGAGCGGACGCGCTCGACGTGGGATTCCAGAACGTCGGGGTCGTCGCCGTGGTCGAGATAGACGGTGAGGAAGGCGCGTTCGGGGCCAGCAAGGTCGGCGAGGTCGCGAAGGGCGTCGGCGGTGAGCATGGGCAGGGCGCGAGGGGCCGGCTCCAACGACGAGGCGTCTGCCGGGCTCCCGCGCCACGTCCACAAAAAAACGGGCGGCGGCCTCCGGAGAAGCCGCCGCCCGCTGGCGATGTGCGAGGGGGAGGCTACTCCTCCTCGTCGGTCGCGTCCTCGACGGCCTCGCGGGCCGGCTCTTCGAGGATCTCCGGGACGTCGACGTCGGCCGGAGTCTCGACACCGGGGCCCTCGAAGTCGGGCTCCACGGCACCGGTCGTCTCCGTCGTCTCGGCGTTCGCCTCTGCCTGGGCCATCTGCTCACGCAGGGCGGCCAGGCCAGAGAGCTCGCCGAGCGTCGCGGGGCCCGACTGGGCGGAGCCGTACGACTCGACCTGGCGACGCTCTTCGCGACGCTCGGTCTGCTTCTGGCGGTACTCCGCGTCGCGCTCGGCGCGCTCGGCAGCACGGGCCTTCGCCGTCTCGGACATGACCAGTTCGCGGTCCTCGCGGTCCATCCGGATCACCTGGAGCTCCAGCTCGTCGCCGATGTGGTAGGCGTCGGCCGGGCGGCCCGGGCGCTGGAGGTGTCTCGCCGGGACGAACGCCTCGACGTCGAGCGGAAGGTCCACGACGACACCGCCGTCGTTGATCTCCGCGATGACGCCGGTGGCCTCGGAGCCCTCAGAGTACACCTCGACCACCTTCGACCACGGGTCCGTCGAGACCTGCTTGTGGCCGAGCGAGATCCGCCGCTGGGCGATGTCGATGTCGAGCACGATCACGTCGAGCTCCATCCCCTTCTTGACGACCTCGGACGGGTGCTTGACCCGCTTGGTCCACGAAAGGTCGGAGACGTGCACGAGCCCGTCGATGCCCTGCTCGATCTCGACGAAGGCGCCGAAGGTGGTGATGTTGCGCACCTTGCCGCGCGTGATCGTCCCGACCGGGAAGCGCGCCAGGAGCCCCTCCCACGGGTCGGGCTCGAGCTGCTTCATGCCGAGGCTGATCTTCTTCGTGTCCTCGTCGACCTTGAGCACACGGACCTTCACGTTCTGGCCCAGCTGGACCCGCTGCGTGGGGTGCTTGACGTGCTCCGTCCACGACATCTCCGAGATGTGCACGAGGCCTTCGATGCCGGGCTCGATCTCGACGAACGCGCCATAGTCGGTGATCGACACGACGCGGCCTTCGAGCTCCATGCCCTCGACGAGCCGCTCGGCGATGTTCTCCCACGGGTGACCGAGGAGCTGCTTGTAGCCCAGCGAGATCCGCTGGCGCTCCTTGTCGTAGTCGAGGACGACGACGTTGAGCTTCTGGTCGAGCTCCAAGACTTCGCTCGGGTGGCCGACGCGGCCCCACGAGAGGTCGGTGATGTGGAGCAGGCCGTCGACGCCGCCGAGATCGACGAAGGCGCCGAAGTTGACGATGTTCTTGACCTGACCCTCGAGCACCTGGCCCACCTCGAGCGAGTCGAGGATGTGCTTGCGCTGCTCCTGGAGGTCCTTCTCGATGAGCGCCTTGTGGGAGATCACGACGTTCCCGTTGCCCGGGTTCGTCTTGACCACCTTGAACTCCATCGTCTTGCCCACATAGACGTCGAAGTCGCGGACGGGCCGGACGTCGACCTGGGAGCCGGGCAGGAAGGCCTCGACGCCGAGCAGGTTGACGATCATGCCGCCCTTGATCCGCTTGGTGATCTCGCCCTCGATGACAGCGCCCGACTCCAGCGCGTCGTCGAAGATGTTCCAGCGGAGCTTGTCGATGGCCTTCGTGTAGCTCAGCGTGAGCTGGCCACGGCGGTCCTCCAGCCGGTCGACGTAGACCTCGATGTCGTCGCCCACCTTCGGGGTCTCGCCGAACTCGTTCTTGGCGACGACACCGTCCGACTTGAAGCCGATGTCGACGACGACCTCCTTGTCCGTGAGGCCGACGACGCGGCCGGTCACGATCTGGTCGGCCTCGACGGCCGACATCGAGTTGGCGTAGAGGTCCTCCATCTCGTCCGGCGGCGCGCCCTCGTCCATCACCTGGGAGGAGGCGCCGATGCCAGAGACACCAGCGTTGCGGGCGTCGGCCTTCAGCAGGTCATCGATGGAGATGGTCCGGCCGAGGTCTTTGCCCGTGTAGCCGAGCTTGACGGCCGCGTCGGCGCCGTCGCCGCGAACGGCATGGCGGACGGCGTCCGCCGCATCCTGGGCCACGTGCTTCACGGCCTCGACGGCGTCGCCGACGGCGTGGGTGACCTTGCCGAGGAGGCCGGACGGGTCGTCGGGAGCGGGGCCCTGCTCGGAGCCACCATCACCACCACCTTCGCCTTCGTCCTCGTCGTCGCCTTCGTCCTCACCGGACTCAGCGGCGGTCTTCAGACCAGACGGGTCGTCGGGAACGGGGCCCTGCTCGGAGCCACCATCACCACCACCTTCGCCTTCGTCCTCGTCTTCGTCCTCACCGGACTCAGCGGCGGTCTTCAGACCAGACGGGTCGTCAGGAGCGGGGCCCTGCTCGGAGCCACCGTCGCCGCCCGTTTCGTCGGACTCGGCCAGGGTCGGCTCGGGGGTAGCGCCGTCGCCGGCAGCCGTGGGTGTCGCGTCGGCCTCGAGGGCCGTCGGGACGTCGCCCTCCTCGGGCGTATCAGTACGATTTGTGTTGTCAGCCATAGGGCAGGATCGGCGTCCGACCGCACGAGCGTGCGAGAGGCATGGCGGGCGCCGGAGGGGTCTTGGGGTTGAGAAAACGCACCGCGCGGTGCCTCTCGCCGGCCGAAGCCGGGGCGCGCGGAGCGGGGGTCAGTCTAGGCCGAGGCGGCGTCGCGCCGGGACCGCACGTGGCGGACGGCGTCGAGGACGCGCTCGACCTGCTGGTCGATGCTGAGGGCGGTCGTGTCGAGCGTGACGGCGTCGGGGGCCGCCTTCAGAGGCGAGAGCGTTCGGCTCTCGTCGCGGCGGTCGCGCTCAGCGAGATCGGCCCGGACCTCATCCAACGCCGCCGAAGCGGCATCGGGTCCATCCGCGAAGTCCGCCAGTCGGCGGCGCGCGCGGGCGTCGAGGTCGGCGACGAGAAAGAACTTGACGTCGGCGTCGGGGAAGACGACGGTGCCGATGTCGCGGCCTTCGACGACGACGCCGCCGTCGACCGGCTGGTCGAGGGCGACGCGGCGCTGAAGGGCCACCATCGCAGTGCGGACGGGCGCCAGCGCGCTCACGCGCGAGGCGTCGGCCGCGGCCTCCGGCGTGCGGATCCGGTCGGTCACGTCGTCACCGTCGAGGGCGACGCGCGTGCCGTCGGGGCCGGGGGTCAGGCGGACGTCGAGGCTGGGAAGGAGGCCGGCGGCGGCGTCCTCGGTGAACGGGAGGCTCCGCTCGCGGAAGGCGAGCCCGACCGCGCGGTACATGGCACCGGTGTCGAGGTAGAGCCACCCGAGCCGGTCCGCCACCCGCCGGGCCGTCGTGCTCTTCCCGGACCCGGCGGGTCCGTCGATGGCGACGATCACAAACGGTGGGGTGCTCAGGGGAGCCCATCAGGATACGCCGCAGGTCCCTTCGTTCTGACGCAGGCGATGTGAGAAAGCCATGAGGCCGCGTATACAAACGCCCCGCTGGCGGCCGTCGCCAGCGGGGCGTGTTCGGCGAACGAGAGCGGGTCTAACGCAGCGCCGTCAGTTCCATGCCCGCCAGGTTCTCGGCGACGTAGCGCGTGAGCATCGTGTAGAGGTGCAGCCGCGTGTTGCCCCCGTAGATGCCGTGGTTGCGGCCCGGGTAGATCATCAGGTCGAACTGCTTGTTGGCCGCCTGCAGCGCGTCGATCTCGGCCATCGTGTTCTGGACATGGACGTTGTCGTCCGAGCTGCCGTGGACGATGAGCAGGTGCTGATCGTCGGCGAGGCGGTCGGCGTAGGTCGTCGGGCTGCCGAGGTCGTAGCCCTCGGGGTTGAGCTGGGGCGTCGAGAGGTAGCGCTCGGTGTAGATCGTGTCGTACTGGCGCCAGCTGCTCACCGGGGCGACGGCCATGCCGGTCGAGAACGTCTCGGGGCCCTCGCCGTAGGTCATCGCCAGCAGCGTGAGGTAGCCGCCGAAGCTCCAGCCCCAGATGCCGATGTGGTCGGCGTCGACGTAGGGCTGGCGGCCGAACCACTGGGCGGCGGCGATCTGGTCCTCGGCCTCCAGGATGCCCAGCTTGTTCTGCGTGAGCGTCTTGAAGGCCTTGCCGCGCCCGCCCGTGCCGCGGTTGTCGACGCCCGCGACGAGGACGCCGTAGGTCTCGGCGAGGTAGTGGTGCCAGAGCCGCTCCTGCCCGGCCCAGCGGTCGGTGACCTCCTGGCTGCCGGGGCCGCCGTAGATGTGGACGAGCAGCGGGTACGCCCGCGTCGGGTCGAAGTCGTGGGGCTTGACGAGGTACGCGTTGAGCATCGTCCCGTCGGCGCCCGGGACCTGCATGAACTCGGCGGGCGGGAGGTCGTAGGCCGCCAGCCGCTGGCGCAGCGCCGCGTTGTCGACGAGCGTCGTGACGCGCTCGCCGTCGGTGCGGTAGAGCGTCGTGGTGGCGGGCGAGGCCGTCGTCGAGTACGTGTCGACGAAGTAGGCGAAGTCGCGCGAGAGGTCGGCCGCGTGCCAGCCGGCGCCGGCGGTGACCTGGACCGGCGCGCCGCCGTCGAGCGGGACCCGGTAGAGCTGGCGCTGCTCCGAGCCGGCCGCCGTCGTCGTGACGTAGGCCACGCCGTTCGCCTCGTCGACGCCGTGGAAGTCGGTCACGTCCCAGTCGCCGTGGGTGATCTGGCGGACGAACGTGCCGTCGGTGTCGTAGAGGTAGAGGTGGCCGAAGCCGTCGCGGTCGCTGCGCCAGACGAAGTGGTCGCCGTCGGCGAGGTAGGTGATGGTGCCCGTCGCGACGTCGGAGAAGCCGGTCTCGACCTCGATGTAGGAGTCGTTCTCCTCGCTCAGCACGTCCTCGACGGCGGCCGATTCCGGGTCGCCGTAGAGCAGGTCGACGTGGTTCTGGTTGCGGTTGAGGCGGAGCATCCACACGTCCGACTGGCCGTCGGCGAGGGCGGGCGTCCAGCCCATGCCGGCGATGTACTCGGTCTCGTCGCCGCCCTCGAACCACGTGTCGGTGTCGAAGAACGTCGTCTCGCCGGTGGCCACCTCGATCACGCCGACGCGGACCTCCGAGTTGGCCTCGCCGGCCTTCGGGTAGCGGAACGTCGTCGTCTCGGGGTAGAGCGTCCGGAAGTCGACCATCGAGAAGTCGCGCGTGCCGGACTCGTCGAGCTGGAAGAAGGCGATGTAGCGGCCGTCGGGGCTCCAGCGGAAGCCGTCGCGGAGGCCGAACTCCTCCTCGTAGACCCAGTCGAAGGTGCCGTTGATGACGCCGCCGTCGGCGCCGTTGGTGGTGAGGGCGCGCTCCTCGCCCGTCGCGAGGTCGACCACGTAGAGGTTGCGGTCGCGCACGAAGGCGACGCGCTCGGCGGCCGGGTCGAACTTGGCGAACATCTGGAAGCCGTCCGCGCGGCGGGCGATGGGCGTGACGGCGCCGGAGGCGTTGTCGAGGACGTAGTAGTAGCCCTTCGTGTTGAGGCGCCAGACCGGCTCCGAGTCGGTGTAGAGGAGCGTCTTGGAGCCGTCCGAGGACGTCGCGTAGTCCTCGATCTGGATGAGGCCGTCGGCGTCGTCGCGCGTGAGCGCGGCGCCGTCGATGAGCGTCTGCTTCTGGTCCGTCGTCAGGTCGAGCTCGACGAGGCTGGACGTGCCCGCCTGGCGGTCGGTCTCGACGTAGAGCAGCTTCGCGCCGGACTCGGCCCAGCGCCCGCCCTGGAAGCCCTCGCCGTAGAACTCGGGGCTGGCGAAGAGGGTCTCGAGCGTGAGCCGCTTGGGCGCGTCGGCCGCCTGCGCGCCGGCGAGCGGCGCCAGCACGACGGCGAGGGCGAGGAGGAGCGAGAATCGGAGGCGCATGGGGAAGGCCGGGGTGGACGGGCGAAACGGGGGCGGAGGACGCCAAAGTACGCGGGCGCGATCCGCGGCGGCCCTCTGAGGCGACGCGGCCCGACGCCCCCTCTCGGAGCGTCAGCGGAGCCCTTCAGCCCCTCGGCGTCGAGCCTCCGAGGTCCAACGCTGCCCCTCGGAGGCCCGATGGTGGACCTCCGAGGCCCAACCCTGGGCTTCCAGGACCCGGCGTCGGGTATCTGAGACCCGGCATCGGGTATCCGAGACCCAACACTGGGTATCCGAGCCTCAGCGTTGCGTATCTGGGACCCGACATCGGGTATCTGAGACCCGGCGTCGCGTATCTGAGACCCGACGTTGGGTATCTGGGACCCGACGTTGGGTATCTGGGACCCGACGTTGCGTATCCGAGACCCAACATCGGGTATCCGAGACCCGACGTTGGGTATCTGGGACCCGACGTTGGGTATCCGAGACCCGATTCTGAGCCTCCAGGGCCGATTTCACCCTGAACGCCCGGGGTCGGGGCTGGTCGTCGTCTCCGCGAGCGGGAGCGCCAGGCGGAAGGTGGCGCCCTCGCCGGGCGTGCTCTCGGCGGTGAGCGCGCCGCCGTGCGCCTCGGCGACGGCGCGGGCGATGGCGAGGCCGAGGCCGGTGCCCGTGCCCCGCGTGCGCGGCCCCTCGCCGCGGTAGTAGCG
>CAYPVZ010000099.1:0-8974 GCA_964414235.1 uncultured Rhodothermales bacterium
CGGGTCACGAGTGACAGCGGCTACTTCCTGGTCGTGTCCTCCTCGCACCGCAACGTGAAGGAGTTCCAGGCCGTCATCCAGGGGCTCAACCGCCGCGTCGACGGGCTCATCGTGATGTCGACCGAGGTCCCGGCCCAGACCGTCTGCGACTGGCTCCCGGCCGACCTGCCCATCCTGTTCGTCAACACGGACGTCTCCGGCACGAACATCGAGGCCGTCAACTTCGACAACGAGGGGGGCGCGTATGCGATGGCGGAGCACCTCATCGACTGCGGGCACACGCGAATCGCCTTTCTGAAAGGTCCCGAGGGGACGCACGACGCCGAGGAGCGGCTCGGCAGCTTCCGAAAGGCGCTCGCCGATCACGGGCTGGCGCCGGCGTTGGAACTGCCCGGCGACTTCACCATGGAGTCCGGCATGGCCGCCGTCCCAGCGCTGCTCGCCGCCGATCCCCGGCCCACGGCCCTCTTCGCCGCCAACGACCTCTCGGCCTACGGCGCCATCAGCGGCCTCCGCGACGCTGGCCTCGACGTTCCCGGCGACATCGCCGTGGCCGGCTTCGACGACATCCAACTCGCCCGCTTCTCGTCGCCCACGCTCACGACGGTCCACGCGCCGGTCCGCGAGATGGGCCAGGCCGCCATCGAGAGGCTGCTGGCGCGGATCGAGAGCCGCAACGGCGACCGCCCGCCAGCGGTCCAACTCCCCACCGAGGTCGTCGTCCGCGACTCGACGGGGGGCTGAGTCTTCGTTTCCTCCTTCCCGCGCGCTCCTGCGTTCTTTCGTGAAAAGGTTTTCAGACACCCTCCTCTTCGCCGTGCTGCTCTGGACGCTTCCCACCGCCGTGGCCCAAGACCGGGCCACCCTCGACGCCCGCGTCGACGAGATCCTCCGTGGCATGACGCTGGAGGAGAAGGTCGGCGAGATGACCCAGCTCACGCTCCAGGCCGTCTCGGCGACGGGCGCCACCGATGAGACGACGGAGCACACGCTCGACCCGGACAAGCTGCGCGACGCCGTCGTCGGGCACCATGTCGGGTCGCTGCTCAACGTGTGGGACGTGGCGTTCACGCCGGACCACTGGACCGAGGTGATCACGGCCATCCAGGACCTCGCGGCCGAGCGCCGGACGGGCATTCCGGTGCTCTATGGCATCGACGCCGTCCACGGCTTCCACTACATGCAGGGGGGGACGGTCTTCCCGCACAACCTCGCGCTGGCGGCGACGTGGGACCCCGAGCTCGCGCGCCAGGCCGCCCGCGCGACGGCCGTCGAGATGCGGGCCGTCGGCATCCCGTGGAACTTCTCGCCGGTCTTCGACCTCGGGCGCCAGCCGCTCTGGAGCCGCTTCTTCGAGACGTTCGGCGAGGACCCGCTCCTCGTGACCCAGATGGGCGTGGCGACCGTGGAGGGGATGCAGGGCGACGACGTCGGCGCGCCGGGCCGCGTCGCGGCGACGGGCAAGCACTTCTTCGGCTACAGCGCGCCGCGGACGGGCAAAGACCGGACGCCGGCGTGGATCCCGGAGCACATCCAGCGCGAGTACTACCTCGCCCCGTTCCGGGCCGCCATCGAGGACGCCGACCTGAAGTCGCTCATGGTCAACTCGGGCTCGATCAACGGCGTCCCGGTCCACGGCGACGCGGCAATCCTGACGCGGCTGCTCCGCGACGAGATCGGCTTCGAGGGCGTCGTCGTGACCGACTGGGCCGACATCGAGAAGCTGGTCAACCACCACCACGTGGCGGCCGACGAGCGCGAGGCGACCAAGCTGGCGGTGATGGCCGGCATCGACCTCGCGATGGTCCCGTACAGCCTGTCGTTCTACGACCACCTGCTGGCGCTCGTCCGCGACGGCGAGGTCCCGGAGAGCCGGATCGACGAGTCGGTCGAGCGCATCCTCCGCCTTAAGGTCGAGCTCGGTCTGTTCGAGGACGCGTACCCGGACGCCGGCCTCCGCCCGGAGATCGGGGGCGCGGCGCACCGGGCCATCAGCCGTCGCGCGGCTGAGGAGGCGATCACGCTGCTCCAGAACGACGGTACGCTCCCGCTGGCGGACGACGCTCGCGTGCTCGTGACGGGCCCGGCGGCCGACGACATCGTCATCCAGCACGGCTCGTGGACGTACTCGTGGCAGGGGACCGTCCGCGGGATGTACCCCGACACGGCGCGCTCTGTGCTCACCTCGCTCCGCGACGTCGCGTCGAACGTGACCTACGTCCCGGGCGCGTCGCTGACGGAAGAGATCGACGTCGCTGCGGCCGCCGAGGCGGCCCGCCAGTCGGACGTGGCCATCGTCGTCCTGGGCGAGTGGCCGAGCACCGAGCAGCCGGGCGACATCGAGACGCTGGAGATGCCGGCGGCGCAGGTCGCCCTCGCGAACGCCGTGATGGACACGGGCACGCCGACGGTGATCGTGCTGCTCGAAAACCGCCCGCTCCTCGTCCGGGAGATCGCGGACCGCGCGGCGGCCGTCGTCCTCGGCTATGAGACGGGGCCGTATGCCGGCGACGCCATCGCGGGCGTCCTGTTCGGCGAGATCAACCCGAGCGGGCGGCTGCCCTTCACGTATCCTCGCTTCCCGCACGCCCTCGCGACCTACGACCACACTCCGAGCGAAGAGTCCGGGCCGCACGGCTTCAACCCCCAATGGCCGTTCGGACACGGGCTTTCGTACACGACGTTCGAGACCTCGAACCTCCGCCTCGACCGCGCGACGGTCGCCGCCAGCGGCACGGTCACGGCGACGGTCGACGTGGCGAACACGGGCGACCGTGAGGGCGATGAGGTGGTGATGGTGTTCGTGCGCGACCTCGTCGCGTCCATCGAGCCGCCGGTGCGCCGGCTCCGCGCCTTCGAGAAGGTGACGCTGGCGCCGGGCGAGCGGCGGACGCTGACGTTCGCCATCCAGGTGCAGGAGCTCGCCTTCGTCGACCGCGACGGCCGGTGGACGATTGAGCCGGGCACGTTCGAGGTTCAAGTTGGCGACGAGCGCGCGACCTTCGAGGTCTCCGACGCCTGGCGCGGCACCCACTAGTCCATGCGATTCACGCTCCTCCTCGCCCTCCTGCTGGCGGCGGCCGCCAGCGCGCAGCCTGAGCCTCCGGGCGGCGGCTACTACCACACGGCCGGCACGCGCCTCGTCGGGCCCGACGGGCAGCCGGACGTGCTCCGAGGCATCGGCCTCGGCGGCTGGCTCATGCCCGAGGGCTACATGCTCCGCGTGCCCGGCCACGGCTCGCCGACGACGATCCGCCAGCTGGCCGTCGACGTGGCCGGCGAGGAGGGCGCCGACCGCTATTTCGCGGCCTACCGCGCCAACTACGTCCGCCGCGAGGACGTGCTGAAGATCGCGGAGTGGGGCTACGACCACGTCCGCCTGCCCTTCCACTACAAGGTGCTGTGGGATGTGGAGGCCGGTGCGTTCGACGAAGAGGGCTTCGCGCTGTTCGACACGTTCCTCGCGTGGTGCCGCGAGGCCGGGCTGCCGGTCATCCTCGACATGCACGCCGCGCCGGGCGGCCAGAGCGAGCACAACATCGCCGACGCCCACGGCACGGCTGCTCTCTGGGTCGGACCTGACGTCGAGGCCAACCAGGCGCTGGCGATCCATATCTGGGAGGAGATCGCCCGCCGTTACCGCGACGACCGCCTCGTCATCGGCTACGACATCCTCAACGAGCCCGTCCTGCCGGAGGGCGTCACGCGCGCCGAACTCCGGGCGTTCTATGTCCGCGCCCGCGACGCCATCCGGGCCATCGATCCGCACCACGTGTTGTTCGTCGAGGGGGACTTCTTCGCCAACGTCTTCGACGGGCTCACGCCGGCCTTCGACGCCAACATGGTCTGGGCCTTCCACAAGTACTGGAGCCCGACGCATCCGGCCGACATGGCGCGCTTCATCGAGCTCCGCGACTCGACCGGCGTCCCGCTCTGGCTCGGCGAGACCGGCGAGAACTCGAACGACTGGTTCCACGAGGTCGCCACGTGGGCCGTCGAGAACGGCATCGGGTGGAACTGGTGGACGCACAAGAAGATCGAGACCGTCACGGCCCCGCTCTCGTCGCCGATGCAGACCGGCTACCGCCAGCTGGTCGCCTACTGGAACGGCGAGGCGCCGAAGCCCGATCGCGCCACGGCGGAGGCCGCGCTCCTCGCCCAGGCCGCTGCCCTCCACATCGACTCGACGGCGTTCCGCCCGGACGTGCTGTGGTCGCTGTTCGACCCGGCCTGGGGCACGCTCGCGGTCCCGTTCAAGCCGCACGCACTGCCCGGTATCATCGACGCCGTCGACTACGATCTCGGCGCCGATGGCATCGCGTATCACGACGCCCGGTCGAAAAACGAGTCGGGCTCGCCCGGGCTGGCCAACGAAGGCGGCGTCTATCGCAACGACGGGGTCGACATCACCCGCGACGACGTCGGCGGCGGGCCGGCCTACCGGGTGGGGTGGACCGAGGCGGGTGAGTGGCTCCAGTACACCGTCCGCGTGTCAGAGGGCGGGACGTTCACGGCGTCCGCCAGCGTCACGGGCGGCGGGGGCCGGCTGGCGCTCTCCGTCGACGGCGAGCAGTGGGGGGACGCCGACGTGCCCGCCTCGGCCGGCGCGTGGACGACCGTCGATCTCGGAACCCGCGCACTCTCTATGGGATCGCACACCGTTCGCATACATATTCCCGTCGGAGGCTTCGACTTCGGACGGCTCACGTTCTCAGCCCCCTGACCCATGACCCGACTGCTCCTCCTCTCGTTCTGTTTCGCGGGGGCCGCCAGCGCCCAGGACTGGCAGGTCGTCTGGGCCGACGAGTTCGACGTCGACGGCGCGCCGGATCCGACGAAGTGGGACTACGACATCGGCGGCCACGGCTGGGGCAACTCGGAGCGCCAGTACTACACCGACCGGACGGAGAACGCGCGCGTCGAGGGGGGCGTGCTCGTCATCGAGGCCCGCGAGGAGGCCTATGAAGGCAACGCCTACACGTCGGCGCGGCTGGTCACGCGCGGGAAGGCGGCGTGGCGGTACGGTCGCATCGAGGCCCGGATGAAGCTGCCCTACGGGCAGGGCATCTGGCCGGCGTTCTGGATGCTCCCGACCGACTCGCCCTATGGCGGCTGGCCCGCGAGCGGCGAGATCGACATCATGGAGTACCTCGGCCACGACACCGACCGGACCTACGGGACGCTCCACTACGGCGGCGGCTCGCTCGGCCACCGCTACACAGGGACCCACTACAACCTCCCGTCCGGCACCTTCGACGCCGACTTCCACACGTTCGCCATCGAGTGGGAGCCTCGACGCATCCGGTGGTACGTCGACGGCCACCTCTACCAGACGCAGACCACCTGGTCGACGTCCGAGGCGCCGTTCCCGGCGCCGTTCGACCAGCCGTTCCACCTCCTGCTCAACGTGGCCGTCGGCGGCCAGTGGCCCGGTTATCCAGATGCGACGACGACCTTCCCCCAGCGGATGGAGGTCGACTACGTTCGCGTCTATCAAGACCTGGAGGCCTACCCGGAGGTCACGGTGACGGCGCCTGCGACGGCCGAGACCGGCGCCACCATCGCGCTGGCGGCCGACGTGACTGACAATGACGAGATCGCCGAGGTCCGATTTCTCCAGGACGGCGGCGTTCTCGGCGCCGACATCTTCGCGCCGTATGGCCTGAACGTGGCCGACGTCGCCGACGGGTGCTACGCGGTTCGTGCTCAGGCGACGGACGCCGTGGGCTATGTGAGTGTGAGCGATCCGGTCGAGGTCGTCGTCGGCGCCGGGTGCCCGGAGGGCACGGCGTGGCCGTATCTCATGCGGCCGCAGGCGATCCCGGGCAAGGTCGAGGCCGAGTACTATGACCTCGGGGGCAACGGCGTGGCCTACCGTGAACTGGGCCTGGCGAACAGCGGGGCCGGCATCCGGCCGAACGAGGGCGTCGACACGCGCCCCTCGAAGGACGATGGCGGTGATGACGTGACGGATACGTCGGCGCGCGAGTGGATGGCCTACTCCGTTGAGGTCGCTCAGGCTGGCCGCTACCGCATCGTCGGTCGCCATGCCTCGACATCCGACGGTGCCATCAAACTGTCGCTCGACGGCACGGACCTCATGGGGGAGGTCACGCTCGCGTCGTCCGGCGGCGACATCCGGTACGCGACGCCTGTGCTCGGCGAGGTTCTCCTTCCTGAGGGGCAACACACGTTGCGGCTCGATGTGGTCCGGGGCGGCTTCTCGCTCAACTGGCTCAACTTCGTCTACCTCGGCCCGAGTGCTGCGGAAGGACCAGCCGAGCGTGGGGGGGGGGATCTCCAACTCGCGCCCAACCCGGCCGCCAGTCGCACAGAGGTCACGTTCCGCATGGCCCGGCCGGGACCGGTCGAGGTTGCCATGTTCGACGCCGTCGGCCGCCGTGTCCTCGTTGTCGTGCGCGATGTGGGGGCCGGAGAGGTCTCCATCGGGATCGACCTCGGCGCGCTGGCGCCCGGCGCCTACACGTGCCGCGTGGCGACGGCCGACGGGGTAGTGGCGCGCTCTCTGGCCATCGCCCGGTAACGAAACGACCTGGGGCTCCCTTCTTGGCGAGGGGCAACTGGGAGCGCTTCGGGAAATGCAGCCCACGACTTGCAGAGTCGGCCGGTTGGAGTACCTTAGTGCTGTGAAAAGGTTTTCAGGAAGCGCTTCATGGCGCTCCCCGGAGGCCCCCGTTCCTCGCTCTCCCCTCGATGCCATGACCCCTGCTACGCTCCGCTGGATGGCCGTGCTGGCGCTGGCGCTCGCGGCCCCGCTGGCCGCCGCCCAGACGCTCGGCGACGAGTTCATCTTCTTCGTCAACGGGACCAACGTGATGGTCCCGACCTCCGATGCCCAGGTCGTCGCCGACCCGGTCAACCCGACCTCAGGCAACAAGGTCGCCAAGTTCAACAACGGGTCGTGGACCCACGCCGGCTTCTCCTGGAGCCGGACCGAGGGCGTCGACGCGACGGCCAACGTGGGCGAGAACTACGGCGAGAGCGACACGCTCTACTTCCGGCTTCTCTCGTCTACGGCCAACGCTGGCGTCTCGGGCGTCTCCATCATGCTCTCTGACGCGACCGACGATGCCGGCGTGTCCCGAGCCGACCGTGAGGCCAATGTGGCCGACGCCGACAACGAGTTCCGCCTGCTCTGGCAGATCCCCAACGAGCTCCACGACGGTGAATGGCACGATCTGGCCATCCCGCTCCCGCCGGCCACGCGCGCCAAGCTCGAAGAGGCCCGCACGAACGGCCAGCTCATGGACGGGGCCGAGTACTGGACGTACGCCGGCTCGTGGACGGCAGGTGCCGGCGCTGGCTACGGCATCGGTGGCCTCGGCGGCTACGACCCGCCGGAGTCTGACCCGCTCTGGCGCGAGTTCGGGTGGGATCAGCTCTACCGCATCGGTCCGTTCTGGGACGTCGACGGTGCGGGCGGCCCCATCTACATGGACGATGTCTACATCGGCGGCCCGTCGACCGACCTCTCGGCCGCCAGCGGCGCGCCAGCGGCCATGAGCGGTGTCTCCTTCACCGCCGAGGGTGAGGTCAACGTTGTCGACTGGGCCGAGAACTCCGAGTTCGGGGGGTACCGTGTCTACGCCAGCGAGTCCCCCATCACCGACGTTACGGCGGAGGGGGTTGTCCTCCTCTCGACGTTCGGGTTTGGCGGGGCGACGGAGCTTCGTCACCGCTACGAACTGCCGCACCCGAGCCTCGGGGCGACTCCGATCTACTACGCTGTCACGAGCCTGAGTCCGTTCGGGGTCGAAAACCCCGATGTCTCGATGAGCTCCGGGAGCATCACGAACGACCAGTTGCCCCTGAAGGCGTACATCCGCGAGCTGACCGAGGCGGAGGCCGACGCGCTCTTCACCGACCTCAGCAGCGGGACGGTGTCGGATGCGGGCTTCCCCGCGGATCAGCCCGTGTTCCATCTCGACTCGTCCCACCGGTCTCCGGGCGACGGTACGCAGGTGTCCACGCTCCCGACGGACGCAGACAACTCTGGAGCGTTCAAGCTGGGCTACTCCAACCTGGGTGAGCTCTTCATCTACGGCGAGATCACTGACGATCAGGTGACGTTCGCCGGAGAAGGGCAGACCGGCGCGGACACCTACAATTACGACTCGGCCGAAATCGTGTTCGGCCACTACGATGTCCGGGACACGGACGGCGGCGGGATCCTCGCCGGCTCCCCGCACGGTAAGGACGGGATGCAGCGGGGCGCCGAGCCCGACTACGGGCTCCGGATCACGGCGCTCCAGGATGCCTCCGGCAACATCGCCCGGACCAGCACCTGGATCGGCTGGAGCATCGACCAGGACCAGACCGAGTCGACGGTCGTGGAGCGGACGGCGACGGGATGGAAGTTCCTCTCGCTCATCGACCTCCAGACCATCCAGAACGACGCCGAAGGCGACGTCTACATGGAGGTCCCGGCGACGGACGAGATCCAGTACATCCCGCTCATCATCTCGCTCAACGATGCCGACGGCGGGACGCGCCAGACACAGATCGTCTGGTCGATCAAGCCAAACGTGACCAGTACGTGGTGGAACAGCCCGCTCGAGTGGGAGACGGTCGCGATCGCCGGACGGGCGGCCAGCGAAGGCGTTGCCGTCGAGGATGGTGCCGAGCGTGACGGGTTCGCCCTGGGCCAGACCCGGCCGAACCCGGCCGCGGGCACTGCCGAGGTCGCCTTCACGATGGGCGCCGCCGGCCGGGCCACGGTCGAAGTGTTCAACACGATCGGCCAGCACGTGGCGACGGTCGTCGACCGCGAGTTCGCCGCCGGCGAGCACGTGGTCCCGTTCGACGCGGGCCGGCTCGCGGCCGGTGTCTACGTCTACCGGCTCACCGCTGGCGGCTACGTCGGCACGCGCCGGATGACGGTTGTCCGCTAGAACGCTCCGATGACGGTCCGGCGGCCGGGTTCTACCCCGGCCGCCGGTCCCCCCTGATGTGA
>CAYPVZ010000100.1:0-8895 GCA_964414235.1 uncultured Rhodothermales bacterium
GCCCCGGGATGAGCGGGGCCGCGTTGACGCCGACGGGCACCCCGGCCTCGGCGAGCGCCTCGACGGCCCGCAGCCGCGCCGCCGGCCGGCTGGCGCGCGGCTCCATCGGCCCGGCCACATCATCGCGCAGCGTCGTGAGCGAGAGCGTGACGCGCACGAGGTCCAGCGCCGCCAGCTCGGCGAGCACGTCGAGGTCGCGCGTGACGAGGGCGTTCTTGGTGATGAGCCCGACCGGGTTGCGGTGCTTCAGCAGCACCTCCAGGCAGCCGCGCGTGATCGTCAGCGCGCGCTCGACCGGCTGGTAGGGGTCGGTGTTGCCCGAGAGCGCGATCGTCTGGGGCCGCCAGCTCGGCTTCTGGAAGGCCTCCGAGAGCAGCCCCGGCAGGTCCGGCTTGGCGACGATCCGGGTCTCGAAGTCCAGCCCGGCCGAGAAGCCGAGGTACTCGTGGCTGGGGCGCGCGAAGCAGTATGGGCACCCATGCTCGCAGCCCCGGTACGGGTTGAGGCTGACCGCGAACGGGAGGTCCGGGCTGTCGTTGGTGGCCAGCGCCGTCCGCGTGGTGTCCCGGAGGACGACGGTGGGGACGGCGCGGCGCTCGTCGTCGGTGAGCGCGGCAGGGTCGAGGGTGACGTCGAGGCGGGGGAACCGGCCGACCGGGTTGACGGCGGCGGCGCGGCCCCGGCGGGGAAGGGCGGCCACGGAGGGGGCGGAGGGGCACCCCCAGTCTCGCCGCCGCCCGTGACGCCCGCGCGTCAGCCCCGTCCTAGGCGCCCTCGCGCGGCGCCAGCGGCGCAGGCGCCACGAGCACCCGCAGGACGACGTAGCCCAGCGTCAGCATCCCCCCGAAGACAAGCGTTGTGACGACGGGCGTCGGGTGCGACAGCGGATCGAGCAGCGGCCCCACGACGTCCGCCAGCAGCGCGCCCGGGGCGCGGAGGACGTCCCACGAGTTCCAGCGGAGGTCGCGCCCGAGGTAGACCCCGAACGCGCTCAGGAACAGCACGCCGACCGCGCCCGCCCATGCCACGCGCGCCCCCAGCCGCCGCGCCACCACCGACTGGACGTCGGCGAGCGAGACGTAGCCGCTCAGGAGGCCCGTGCCGCCGGCCGAGAGCAGCAGCGCGAGGTCGTAGCCGAACGGGACCGGCGGGCGCAGTTCAAGGTGCACGAGGTCGGTCAGGATGTACGGCGCGTTCGGCAGGAACAGCAGCCACACCGCGCCCAGCGCGACGAGCCCCGGCCACCGCGCGCCCCGCGCGTCGAGCCGCACCAGCGCCGTTGAGGCCAGCAGCGGGACGACGGCCAGCACCAGATTCCAGGCCAGGAAAAGGCCGAAGATCGAGTCCGTCAGGACCAGACGGACGGCGACGAGGGCCGCCACCCACCCGCCGACGAGCAGGCCAAGGTTCAGACGGCGCGAAGGAGACGTGAGCATGATGCCTTCGGCTTTAGGAAACAAAGAGAGCTCAACGCACGCCCCGGCGGCGTGTTGCACCCCTGCCCGCCCGGCCTCGGAATCCCCCCACCCCGCTGGCGGCCACCGCCGCCAGCCGCTCAGCCCAGGCTCACCGCGTCCACCACACCCACGATGGTCGCGTCCGTCGCCGTCACCTCGTTCCGGTCGGCGAACGGGAGCGCGGCCTCCGACGACGTCACGAACAGGACGGTGTCGCCCGGCCCCGCGTCGCACGTGTCGAGCGCTGTCGTCGGGGCTCCCGCCTCCGAGCCGTCCGCGCGGAGTGGCTGCACGAGGACCATGCGCAGGGCATGGATCGACGGGTCCTTCCGCGTCGCCCACACGCTCCCGATGACGCGCCCGAGCCGCACCTAGGCGTCCAGCACGAGCGGGTCCGTCGCCTCGGCCCGCGTCACGATCCGGGCCTGCCCCTCCACCACGTCCAGCCGGTCCACGATGGCCATGATCACCGCGTCGATGGCCTTCCCCTTCGTCTGCTCGGTCTGGCGGCCGGACGAGCCCTGCGCCACCAGCACCACCTCGCCCTCGCCCGCGCCCACCGCGTCCGCCGCGACGACGAAGCCCGACTGGGGCACGCCGTCGAGGTCGATCTCGCGCACGATGAGGAACGTCATCCCGACGAGGCCGGGGTCCTTGCGCGTGGCCCAGACGGTGCCGATGACTTCGCCGAGGAGCATGGTTCTGAGGGAGTCGCCCAAGATACGCTGCCCTGCCGCCGGCCTCGGTCACCGGCTGGCTCCCCCGACCGGCCCCTTGAGGCGGACCGACTCCTCCACGACCTCGGTCACAGGCTGGACGGTCACCCCGGTGCCCGGTCTGGAGTCACTGCGACGTTCTCACAGTCCGCGCAGAAACGCCGCTGTTTCCCATCCCATCTGGCTCAGAGCCAACAACACAGCCTGCTGCTCGGCTCGCCGCTGCGCGTCGGCGTCGGTGAGGTCGCCGTCCTGTTTCTGCGTCAGGTAGTCCCGCGTCACCACCGTCGTGAAGGGGATCGCGCCCGTCCGCACATCGAGCAGCACCGCCTCGCAAGTGGCGTACGCCTTGATCTGGTCACTCCGGAACAGCCGGTAATTCTGGTAGAGGTCGCTGCTCACTCGAAAGACCAGCAGCGCGTCGGCCTGAAGGCGGACGGCCACTTCACGTAGTACCGGCACCGTCGGCTGGGACGGGACCAGTAGCGAGGGGAGGAGTTCGACCTCACGCGCTCCCGAGGGAAGCAGCCGAGCACGGAGCGTGTCGAGGTACGCCTCGCGCGCGCCGACTTCGATCTCGGTAGCGCCGTAGTAGCGATACGTGCGAGCGAGCGAGCGATTTGGAGCCTGCAGGACAGCGATGCGTGCCGCTTCCGGGATCTCAACCCGAGCGCCGAGCAGGCGAGCGACGGTCGCCTCGTCCAGCCCTGCTCCATCCGCGCTGAAAAGCGAAAACGGCTCGGGCGTCTCACTGGGGGGAGTTGTGAGCATGCCCGGGGCGACCGGGCCGGCACACCCGGCGGCGAGCAAAAGCAACGTCGGCAGGATGAGATGGCGAACCATAGCACAGAGGTGGAAGTGCCACATGCCCAGGCAGTAGGCGGCCCGAGTCCGGAGAATCCCGGCCCCCGAGCCCTGATAACGCGCAGAGGATACACCACAATCGGTCCCTCCCCCCGCCCCGCTGGTGCCCTCACTCCGCCTGCAAGCGCGGGGGGTGGCATCATCTTCAGAGGAGCCACCCCCGCTTCCAACTCACGCCCCCGAAGAAGAACAGAGTTCCCATCGAGAGCCAGTGCATCTCCCCGGTCTGCCACAGGGCGACCACGCCGACCGCGAAGAGAAGGACGCCAACGCAGATGACGGCGTTGGGCAGGGTGAACGGGGAAGCCTTGGCCTCCGGAGCTGGCGGCATGGTAGCAGGGGCTTGTGTCCGAACGGGTCGCGACGCGGGAGGTGCGGTCACGGGGGCAGCATAGCGCCGACGAACGCAGGGCCACTCAGCCGACAAGCGCCGGGGACCATCACGTTCAAGTGAGCGGAGAACTTTGATACCCTTCTCCGGCCCGCTGCAGCGCGTTCAGCGGAGCCGGTAGCCGACGCCGATACCTATTCTGGGTTGAACGAACTCCGTGCCTCCGACGAACGCCCCGAACTCGCCGTTGGCGAACACGTCGCCCCCCAGCGGCACCCGACCACCGACCGCGCCGGCCCAAGCGAGGCCCCGGTATTGGCTCTGCCCGTAGTCGTGGGTAGGGCAGTTGTACCCGGTACATGGCCCTGCCCGCTTCGGCCCGTCGTAGCTCACATACGCCCCGCCGAGCGACAGATAGACCCCGTTCCGGCCTCCGCTGAGGGGCGCCTCGACGCCGAGGGCCACAGCCGCCGTGCGGTCCGGTAGTCCCCGGCTTCCCTCGGGCGACACGGCAGCCGAAGCTCGCAGACGGAAGCGTTCACCGAGTATCGGCGGCGTTACGGCGACCGCCAGTCCCACCACGGGCGCAACGTCTGGGACGAGAGACACCGCTGAGGGCTCGATGGTGAGTCCGCTCGATGCGATCAGGTCGACGGGGATGGGTTGAGCCGTCACCGAGACCGCAACCAGGGCCGCGAGGGCCGATAAGAATCGGATGACCATAGACGGTTGGAGATGTAGAACAGACGTTCTGCCGCCTCTCGACGGCACGGGTGTCAGAACTGGACCCCGACCCGGAGGCCAACGGGACGCCGATCTAGTGGGACCTCTACCCAGGGCCGGTCGCTCCGCACGCCGACGGTGGCACCCACTGCCGGCCCCACCAAGAGCCCCCCGACGAGTGCGTAGGTGGGGGAGGCCAGCCAGCCACCGTTCATCTCGCCCACGAACCACCCGACGCTGGCCCCGAGAAACACCCCCAGCAGCACGCCCCTCAACTCCCGTCTGCGGTTTTCCCCGAGTCGCTCGAGACGCGCGACGTCCACCCAGGCAACCCCCCGGTCATGGAGGGTAAGGGAGTCCGCCCCAATGGTGAGGACGCGCCCGCTGAGGAGGCTGGGGGCGTCCGGTGTCTCAGCTACGAGGAAGACGCGGACGGAGTCGCCTCTACTGAGGTTGGGGCGGGGGCTCTGTGCCCGAGCGATCGGGCTGCTCACCGAAGCGGCTACGAAGGCGACAAACAGTACAAGCAGCTTCATGGCATGAGGCAGAAGAACAGGTTGCGATCCAGACGCTGGGAGTGAAGGCACGACGGCTCCGCGAAGCTAGGACTGGCGGTGCTGTTGGGACGGGCCGAGAACGCTGACGCCCGAGGTCCGCCTGCAACGCCGGGTTGGGCGGCCGTGGGGAGGGCTTAGGATGTCGCGCTCTCCAATCTGGTGTACGCGTGGCTACTGCACCAAAGATCTTCCTCGTACTTACCAAAACGAACTTGGCGACGCGTGGAGAAATACCTTATTCGGACAAACGACCTTGGTCCTGTCGACCTCAAGTCGAATCGGTTGACGTACCGCGCGTAATTAGTATCCCCGCCTGGGGACACAGCCCGAGCGTCCACGTCATCTCCGCTCACACGGTAGTTTCCAGGCCAGGCAGCATACGGGCTTGAAGGGCCTACTTCTCGGACTTCTTCAGCCGACCGCCCTACCACGAACGTGCCGTCCTCCGCGAAGCTCATGTAACGGCAGACCCCGCAGACCGCGGTCGAGTCAAACGCGACGTCGTCGGGGACCCCCTCGCAGGGCGTCGCTTCCCCCTCCTCGACATAGAGGCCGGTCAGGAATGGAAGGTCGCTACCCATGGAGGCCGTCTCGTGAAGGCTCCCTTTAGTCCCGAGAAACGGGAAGCAGCCCCCGAGGGCCATGCATACCACTGCTGCTGAGATCGCGAGGGAGGGATGGCGTAGATGCATCTCGTGTTCACGGCGAGTGAGGTTACTCAGGCTACTTCCCTTGCCGAGCCTCCGCCTAGTGCAGCATGACTACCTCTATCCAGCGCGGTATAACAGCAACTGTGTGTGGAGTCAAGCCGCGAGGCCGTACGTCCGGTCCCACGCAGCTCCGTCACGGACGACGGCGTTACACGTGACCAGGAGCTTACGCATGCACGCGACGAGCGCCACCTTCTTCGGCTTCCCCTTGGCCACGAGTCGTTCGTAGAGCGCTCGGATCGGTGGGTTCGACCGCACCGCCGCCAGCGCCGACATGTACAGCGCTGTCCGAACCGTCGAGCGCCCACCCCACACCGAGCGCTGGCCCCGGAAGGCGCCCGAGTCCCGGTTCAGCGGCGCGACACCTACCAGCGCCGCGACCTCGCGTCGGCTCAGGCGCCCGAGCTCCGGGAGGTCCGCCAGCAGCGTCGTCGCCAGCACTCTCCCAACGCCGGGGATGGCGCGGAGCAGGTCGTCCTTCGCCCGCCAGACGGCGCTTTCTCGGATCGCCGAGACGAGGTCAGCGTCGACCGTCGCCAGCTCCTTCTCCAGCCACCGGACGTGCTTCGCAACGCCCTTCGCCACGGTCGGGGTCGCGACGTGTGCCCGGTTCTTCTCAGCGACGAGCATCGTGACGAGTTGGCGACGGCGGGCCAGGATCGCGGCCAGCACCGCCGATTCGGCGTCCGGAAGCGGCCGGGGCTCCGGCCGGACGCGCTCGGCGAAGAGCGCGAGCACGGCCGCGTCGAGCGAATCCGTCTTGGCGAGCCGGCCAGTCGACTTGGCGAAGTCGCGAGCTTGCCGGGGATTGACGACGGCGACAGGCACACCCGCCGTCGCGAGCGCGGCCGCACACGGCGCCTCGTACCGACCCGTCGCTTCGAGGACGACGAGCGCGGGGCGGAGCCCTGCGATCCGGGCGACGAGCGGATCGATGCCTTCTGAATCGTTCGTCGCTTGCCAGGCCTCACCTGTGGGGCGAACAGCCACGTCGAGCGTGGCCTTCGAGACGTCGATGCCGACGAAGAGGGGCGCGTCCATCAGAGAAGTCCGCTACTCGTCTGCCGCTCGGTCTTGCGTGAATCGAACTCCGCCGACGCCCCTGGCGGGCGTGGGCTGGCTCTGGCAACGGTTCGAGCTCTGGACGAGGTGTCGGGCCCGCTGCCCCTGCTGTTATCCGGTCTGCGACATCGGAACGCCGGACCAGGTTTGCGTCGGGCTGACGAGCTCGGAGGGCCGGAATGGCCTTCGACCTCAACTTACAAGTTTGCCACTCAGCCGCACAACGCGGCAGAGCGGTTGGACGAGGCAGTGTAGACGCTGGCGGCGGAACCAGGCAAGAGCGCTGAAGCGTTGGGTCGGCCTGCAGTGGCGGGTTCTGCCGCTCTTGGCAACAGAGATCTGCCGCTACTCCTGCAACTCGCTCTCGATCAGGACGGCCGCGGCGATTTTCTTGGCGATGTCCCCGACCGAATCGTGCTTGGTCGTGAAGCCCGCCAGATCTGGGAGGATTCCGCTGTACTCCTTCACGTCCTCGAAGGTGACGTTGTGAAGCACTGGGATGAGAGTTGACTTCCCTAGGAGTACGCCAAGCTCGCGTTCTGTCCAGAAGCGACCCGTGAGGTATGACGGGGTCAACACGGCAATTCCCGAACGCGCCTTTCGGAGTCCCGCATCCATCTGAAGCGACTGGCTACGACCGGGAACGATTGCAACCGCGTCGAACCACACAGCGACTCCAAGAGACTCTAGAGCGTTGCGCAGTTCCGTGGCAACCTCTGAGCCGTCGATCCGCGCGTAGCTGAGAAAGCTGTCATACTCGCGGGGGTCCAGCGCAGCGACAGCAGTATGCACACGGTCGGCAAGGGCGCGCTCAGGCTGCGTATACCTGAGGCTGCTGGATGGGGCGCGCAGCTGACGGTTGAGGTCAGCGATCACCTTCTTGTTGTGCGCCTCGGCCCGCCGGTTGTGCTCCCTGACCCCACGGTTGTAGTCATCCACCACCTTCTGGTTGTGAGCTTTGGCCTTGCGGTTGTACTCGTCCACGGCCCGCTGATTCGCTCGATTGACCCGGTCTACCTCCCGCTGTACCTCGCGGTTGACCCGGTCTACCTCGCGCTTGAACTGTTGCTCAGCCTTTCGCTGAGCCTCGCGCATTTTGCGGTTGAACTCGTTTGCGTTGAATCCGGCCATCGGTCAGAGAGGCGTGTGTGAATGCGACGCCTTAATGAAGGGGCTGCGAACGTCAGCCCTGTGTCACACCTGTTGGCTTCGGCGAGCGGCAGAACAGTTTGCGGCTCAGCCGCGCGGGGCTGACGCCGTGAGGGTGGAACGAGGCAAGGTAGACGCCGAGGCTCGCACGAGTCGAGAACGCTAGAGCCCCGCGTCGGCCTGCAGCCGCGGGTTACACCGCCGGGGCGACCGCAACTCCTGACGCGACGCACTCAAACGTGCTGTCGTGGAAGGTGAGGACGAAGTGACGCAGTTGTCCGAACGCTGATGCGTCGTGGTCGGGGTGGACTCGGTTCGCCTCCGCCAACTCCCGAACCCACGACGACCGCTCGACCTCGAACGCACCGTAGGGTGTGAGCCCCCGGTCCGCCAGTGGGTGCGCCTCGAACGCCTCGTCGTTCGGCGGACCGAACGAGAGCGCGTAGAGTCCGGTGAATGTGATAGCGATTCGGCCGCCACCCTCCCGGTCGTAGTAGGTGACGCGAGCCTCGCGCTCGTCTGCCTCGACTCTCGGTTCGGGAGCACCGGCGTCTGGGGCTGGCGCACCTTCGAGGGCGACGACCTCATCAAGTGCGTCAACCCGATACATACGTGAGGCGGTGTAACAATGGCGATTCAGCCGCCGCGAGTGAGGGTACGGCGGTCGAGCGAAGCTATGACTGGCGGTGCTGTTTGGACGGGCCGAGAACGCTGGCGCTCGCGGTCGGCCTGCAAGCGCGGGTTCTACCGCGCCGGGGGCAGCGAGCCACGCCGGAGCCACGCCCGGACGTTGGCACGCCACATCGCGTGCGTGACCCCGGACATGACATAGAGAGCCACTAACCCGAGAACGAGTCCAACGAACGCCGAACTAGAGTCGCCGCTTCGGTAGCCCGACCAAGCAAGCGCGCCGAAGGGGATACCGAAGCTTAAGAGCGTGAACCACAACGGCTCAATCCTAACCCGGTAGCGCACGGTGTCTCTTGAGACCGCCGGGGTCTCCACGTCCCGAACGGAGCTGAATCCGCGCCGCATGGTCTCCGCCAGTCGAGCGGGTTCGAGGTTCGTGGTGGGAATGCCCCCCACGTCGAGAGCGCCCTGCCAGACGTATGGGTTCAAGCTCAATGCGAGGCGCGGTAGAACAGTTGACCGCTCAGCCGCCCCAAGCTGAGGGCTGGCGGGTAAATCGGAGCGCAGGATACGCTGACGGCTGGTGGGACTGAAAACGCTGGCGCTTGGGGTCGGCCTGCAGCGGTGGGTTCTACCGCCCCGGGGTTCAGACCGGGCGCCCCATTTACACTTCTGACCGGGCGCCTTGTTTACACG
>CAYPVZ010000101.1:0-8842 GCA_964414235.1 uncultured Rhodothermales bacterium
CCCCTCGACCCTCCGCGCCCTCCTCGTCGCCGTCCTCCTCGCCAGCACCGCCCGCGCCCAGGACGCCCCGCCGGCCCGCCCCGCCCACGTCGTCCTCGTCTCCATCGACGGCTTCCGGCCCGAGTTCTACCTCGACCCGACCTGGCCGGCGCCCGTCATCCAGCAGCTGGCGGCGGCCGGCTCCGTCGCCCGCGCCGTCCGCCCCGTCTTCCCGTCGGTCACCTACCCCAACCACACCACCATCATCACCGGCGCCCGCCCCGCCCGGCACGGCGTCGTCTACAACACCCCCTTCGAGCCCACCGGCCAGACCGGCCGCTGGTACTGGGAGGCCGACTCGATCCGCGTGCCCACCCTCTGGGAGGCCGTCCGCGCCGCCGGCGGCACCACCGCCAGCGTCATGTGGCCCGTCTCCGTCGGCGCCCCCATCGACCACAACTTCCCCGAAGTCTGGCCCCTCGACGCCGACGCCGACCTCCTGGAGACCATCGCCGCCGCCACCACGCCCGCCGGGCTCCGCGCGGAGATCGAAGAGCGAGCCACAGGCGCGCTCTCGATCGACGGCCCCATGTCCGGCGACTACCCCGGCCGCGACGACGTCATCGGCACCATCGGGGCCTACCTCCTGGAGACCTACCAGCCCACCCTCACCACCATCCACCTCGGCGCCGTCGACCACTTCGAGCACGCCGAGGGCCGCGACGGGCCCGTCGTCCGCCGCGCCATCGCCGCCGCCGACCGCGCCGTCGGCCGCCTCCTCGAAGCCGCCGACCGCGCCGGCATCGCCTCCGAGACCACCATCATCGTCACCGGCGACCACGGCTTCGCCGACATCCACACCGCCCTCGCCCCCAACGTCTGGCTCGCCGACGCCGGCCTCGTCGGCCGCGACCGCGACCGGGGGCCGGACTGGCGGGCCGCGTTCCTCGTCACCGGCGCCTCCGCCTTCCTCCACCTCCGCGACCCGTCCGACACCGCCACCGTCGCCGCCGTCCGCCAGCTCCTCGACGGCCTCCCCTCCGGCGTCCGCAGCCTGTTCACCATCCTCGACCGCGCCGACCTCGACCGGATGGGCTCGGCGCCCGACGCCGCCCTCGCGCTCACGCCGGTCGAGGGCGTCTCGTTCTCCGGCTCGGCGCGGGGCGAGGCCGTCCGCGCCGCCAGCGGCGGGACGCACGGCTACGCCCCCACCTTCGACGCGATCTACACCGGCCTCGTCGCCCTCGGGCCCGGCATCCGCAGCGGCGTCGTGCTCCCCGTCTCGCGCCAGGAAGACACCGCCGCCCTCGTCTCCGCCCTGCTCGGGCTCGACTTCCAGGCGCCGGACGGCGTGGCCTACCCGGGCCTCCTCGCCCTCCCCTAGCGCTCAGCCCACCGCCTTCTGCACCCGCTCGCGGACGGCCGCTTCCACGGCGTCGGTCCACTCCGTGAGTGCGAAGGCCGTCGGCCACATCACGCCGTCGTCGAGGGCCGCCTGGTCGCTGAAGCCGAGCGTCGCGTAGCGGGCCTTGAACTTGTGCGCGCCCTGGAAGAAGCAGACCACCTTGCCGCCCCGGGCGTACGCCGGCATCCCGTACCACGTCCGCGGCGCCAGCTCCGGCGCGCTGGCCGCGACGAGGGCGTGGATCTGCTCGGCGAGGACGCGGTCGGCGTCCGGCATCTCGGCGATCTTCTCCAGCACATCGCGCTCACCGTCCGCCCTGGACGAGCGCGAGGCTTTCTTGAGCTCCTTCGCGCGCTCCTTCATCGCGGCGCGCTCTTCGTCGGTGAATCCGGTGTCCTTGCTGTCGGCCATGGGGATGAATGGGGTGAGGGAGGGGGCGGTCTGCGCGTAGGCTACCGGCGGGCGTGTGTCACCGATGCGTCTCACGCGAGCGGCGGAACCGCCAGCAGGCGCTACTCCGCCGCCCGGAGCAAGAACGCCTGCAGCCCCGCGAGGTCGTCCGTGTTGATGAGATCGACGCCGGCCTCTAGCAGCACGGTCCACACGGCCTCCCGCTCGGGCGTCCCCCACAGCCGGAGCCGCCGCCCCTGCGCGTGGGCCGCATCCGCCAGCCTCGCCAGCTCGGCGCGGAGGGCCTCCGGCGCCGGCCCCGCGCCGTCCCAGTCCGCAAGTCGGCCCCAGCGCTCGCTCACGAGCGGCATGAACGCCGCCGGCTCGTCCGCGGCCTCCGTGAGATCGGGAAGGCGACCGTCGTAGGACGCGAAGCGGAGCGGCGCGGCGCGCATCGTCTCCCGCGCCCGCTCGCCCGAGAGCACGACGGAGACGGCGCCCTCCTCCACCGCGTCGCCCGCCCAGATCGTGAGCACGTCGGCGTAGCCCCGCAGCACCTCGTGGAGCCGCGCGTACGTCGCCTCCGCGTCCGACTTCACGTCGACCAGCAGGAGGAGCGGCGGGCCGCCGGGGTAGATACGGCCCCCGTTGGCGCGGGCGCGCTCACGCACCGGGTCGAGGTAGAGCCGCTCCAGCGTCCGCTCCGGCCGCACCGCGTCGCGGTCGTGGGCCACCAGCAGCGCCCCGTCCACGAGCCAGACGTCGGCCTCGACGCTCGTGAAGCCGTGGTCGAGCGCGTCGAGCAGCGGGCGCGCGTGCTCGTAGTCGTTGTGCGCGTGGGCGTTGGGCAGCGCCACCGGCTGCGCGGCGCTGGCGGCGGCTCCGCAGACGAGGGCCAGGAGTGCGGCACGAGATCGGACGAGCATCAGAGCGAGGAACGCGACCGCAGCATGGTACGCGTCCGCCGGACGCTCCACCTACGCCCCCTCCAGCCAGCGGACGGCCGCGTCCCGCGTCTCGAAGAAGCGAAACGCCTGCCCCCGGTTCGCCTCCCGCGCGAACTCCCGGAACCGCTCCGGCTGCGCCTCCAGGTCCGGCACGACGCACGCCAGCCGGACGCCGTACTGCGCGAGCCGCTGCGTCAGTTCGCCCGCCAGCCGCGTGCGGAGGTCGAAGAACGCCGGCGGCAAGGCGGACCGGTCGATCAGGAGGGCCTGCTCGCCCTGCTCCACGCACGCCGCCAGCACGGCGTACGGGGTGAACGCATCGGCGTCGGTGAACTCAGCGAAGGGGCTCATGGGGAGAAGGGAATCAGCTGCCGATCCAGCCGAGCGCGCGGTCGAGGACGGCGTGCTACTCCAGCGTTTCGATCTCGACCGTCCCAAACGGCGCCAGCTGCTCCTCGACCACACCCCGGTCGCCGACGACGACGATGACCGCATCGCCGCCCCGGAGGTACTCCGCCGTCACCCGGCGCACGTCCTCGGGCGTGACGTCGTAGAGCCGCGAAACGTAGTCCTCCAGGTAGTCGCGGTCGAGCCCGTGGAGATCCAGGAACGCGAGGTAGGAGGCGATGCCATCGGCCGACGAGTTCTGCAGCACGAACGTCCCGGCGAGGTACTTCTGGATGCCTTCGAGCTCGGCCGCCGACGGCGGATTCGTCGCGAGGCTGTCGATCTCGTAGAGGATCTCCGAGATGGCCGGGCCGGTCGCCGACGTCACGATGGCCGCGCTCTCGGCCCAGTACGCGTCGCGGTAGCGCGCCGAGACCGACGAGCCGGGGCTGTAGGTGTAGCCCTTGTCCTCGCGGATGTTGCGCGTGATGCGGCTGCCGAAGCTGCCGCCGAGCAGCGCGTTCGTCACCTGGAGCGCCACGTAGTCGTCCGCCGTCGGGTCGATGGTCGGAAGGCCGACGGTTACGTTCGACTGCGCCGCGCCGGGCTGATCGACCAGCACCACGCGGCGCCCCGTGGCCGGCGTCGGCGGCGTCGGCTCGGTCATCGGCGGGCCGCCGGCCCAGCTGCCGAAGGCCTCGCGCACCGCGCGCTCGACCGCGCCCTCGTCGAACCGGCCGACGATGTAGAGCCGCGTCCGCTGCGGCCCGACGTTGGCGTCGTAGAACTGGCGGACGGCGTCGACCGTCGCGGCCTCGATGTCGGTCACGTCCGGGAGGATGACGGCGGCGTAGGGGTGGGTACCGTAGAGCGCCCGGTAAAAGGCCGCCAGCGCGAGCGTCCCCGGCTGCGAGCGGGCGATGGCCGCGCTGCGGAGCTGGTCGCGCTGGACGCGCGCGAAGGCGTCCTCGGGGAAGGCCGGGTGGCGGAGCACGTCGCCGATGAGGCGGACGAGGTCGGGCGTGAACTCGCTCAGCACGCGGCCTGTGACGAACGTCTGGTCGAGCCCGGCGCCGGCCGAGACCGAGCCACCCATCTCGGCCGCCTCCCGTGCGATGGCCTCGGACGAGCGCGACGTCGTGCCCTCCGTCAGGAGCGACGCCACGAGGTCGGCGCGGCCCGTCTCGTCGGGCGCCTCGTCCCCGTTGCCGACGCGGACGACGGCGTAGACGGTCGTCTTTGGCAGGCTGCCGTACGGGACGAGCGTGACGTCGACGCCGTTGTCGAGGGCGAACGTCCGGCCCTCGGGGATCTCGAACGGGTGAGGCTCGCCCGGCGCGGGCGGCGTCGAGGGAAAGTCTTGCGCCAGCACCGGCGCGCTGGCGACGAGCGCCAGCAGGAGGAGAGAGAAGAAGCGGGTCATCGGAGCGCGGAGGTCAGAGCGGGTCGGGGCGGAGAGGGCGGGGCGCGTCACGAGCCGCCGCCGGCCGCGTCCAGCGTGATCACGGTCCGGTTCTCGGGCCGGAGCCAGTCCCGCGCCGTCCGCCGGATGAGGCCCGGCGTCACGCGCTCGAAGCGCTCGACGAGCGCGTTGACGCGGGCCGGGTCGTCGTCGAAGAGCGCAAACGACGCCAGCAGGTCCGCCAGCCCGAAGCCGAACGTGCCGCCGATGGTGTCGTAGAGGTCGCTGCGGAGCTTGACCTTGGCCCGCTCCAGCACCGCCGGCTCGACGCCGGTCTCGCGGAGCGCGTCGACCTCGCGGTCGATGAGGGCCAGGATCGAATCGGGCGAGGTCTCGGCGTCGTGGATGAGCCAGCCCGAGAAGAGCATCGGGCCGTTGTAGTTGAACATGTTGCCGAGCGGCCAGTTGATGCCGCCCGAGACGTTGCCCGTGAGTCCGGTCTCGGAGACGAGCGCCTGGTGAAGTCGCGAGTCGTCGCCCTCCAGAAGAATCTGCTGGATGAGGCCCATCGCGAAATAGGCGTCCGAGTTGCGCGGCGGCATGTGGTAGGCGAAGGCCAGCGCCGGCCGCGTCGCCAGCGAGTCGACCTTCGAGGACCGCTTCTCCTCGGTCTGCGGTGGCTCGGCGAGGTTCGGGATCGGCGGCACGTCGGCCCGCTCGATGGCGCCGAAGTACTCCTCCACCCAGTCCATCACCTCATCCGGGTCCACGTCGCCGACGACGACCAGCGCGGCATTGTTGGGCGCGTAGTACGTGTCGAAGAACTCCCGGACCTCGGGCAGCGTGGCCGCCTCGATCTCGGCGAGGTCGCCGTAGAAGTTGTGCGCGTTGTACCAGTTCTCGTTGGCCACCTGCGGCAGGTCGAGCCACGGGAAGCCGCCGTACGGCTGGTTGATGACGTTGACGCGGACCTCGTTCGAGACGACGCCCTGCTGGTTGGTCAGGTTGTCCTGGGTGATGGCGAGCCCGCGCATCCGGTCGGCCTCGGCCCAGAGCATCGTCTCCAGCGTGTTCGCCGGCACGACCTCGAAGTAGTTGGTGAAGTCGAACCGGGTCGAGCCGTTGAGGATGCCGCCGTTGCGCTGGACGAGCCCGATGAACTCGTTCTTGCCCAGGTTCGCCGAGCCCTGGAACATCATGTGCTCGAACAGATGCGCGAAGCCCGTTCGTTCGCGCGGCTCGATGCGGAAGCCGACGTTGTAGTAGACCGCGACGACGGCGGTCGGCGCCGTGTGGTCCTCCGAGATGACGACCTTGAGCCCGTTCGCCAGCGTGTCGTAGCGCACCGGGACGGAGAAGTCCTCGGCCTCGGGCGGCGCCAGCTCGTCGGGCGTGAGCGGGTCGAAGGTGGGTTCGGTCGAGGCCGGCGCCTCGGGGGCGTCGAGGCGCTCGACGCCGGTGCAACCAGCGAGGACAACGGTGCTGGCGACCGCCAGCAGGACGAGAGGGCGCATGGGCGAGCGGAAGAGGTCGCGGCCTGTACGCCAGGGCCTTCCGCGGGGTCCGGCGCCGACCGCCCTATGCTTCGGGATACGGCTGCCCTTCGGGACTGGCGATCGACGAGACTCCCGTCCGCTTGAGGAAGAGGTCCCGGAGGCTGAGCGCCTGCGCGGTCTGGTCCGACAGCTTGGTCGAGGCCCCGACCCACTGAGCCCAGCCCTCCATGTTCGTCAGCCACCGCACCCACCCCCGCGTGAACCGAACCACCCGGTTCTCGATCGCCATCGCCTGGGGGCCCGCGGACTCCTCGGGCTGCGCCGCCGGATCGGCGTCGCCGGCCTCCGTCAGGTAGAGCCGGTGGAGGCACACGGTCAGGGCCGTCAGGTTGCCACGGGCACGGCCAGCTTCCGCAAAGCCGAGCGCCTCGTAGTCGAGCGCCGCCTCGGCGGCCTCCACGGGTTCCGCCACCGCCCGCTCCGTAGTGCGGAAGAGGTGGTCGGCCTCGACATGGATGGGCACGGATGCCGCGGCGGCCGCGCGGATTTGCTCGGCCGGGACGTTCGCCGCGGCCTGATCGAGCAGGAAGTCCGTGATTCCGATCACGTTCTCTTCGGCGAAGCCGAACACGGCGCACATCCGCTTCAGCGCGCGTCGCTCCCGGGGCTCGACCACCCCGTCGGCCTGGATCATCAACGCCACGTCGTAGAGACACTCCACCCGGTCGAGCGGGTCTTCAGGGATCGTCGGCGACGCCTCATGGGGCGTCAGGAGGATGGCGTCGATCTGCTCCCGGTCCACCCCACGCCGTTCCCCGATGGCGTAGAGCGTACAGAGCTCGTTGGGGTGCAGCTCGAAGTCCGCCAGTGCGATCCCGTAGAGTGCCAGGAAGTGATTATGCGTCTCCGCAGGGGCCGGAGTGTGAGCCATCGTGCCGCCGGTCTGTCTGTGAGTGCCTTGTCCTACGAGATCGCTTCTCAGCGATTCCCGCACCACCTTACCACCGACAGGGTTGACCTCGACTCAGGGGAAAACCGATTTCACCTCTCCCTTTCCTACTCTCCCAATGCCTCATCCCGGGAACTGAAGGGTGCCGTGACCTCCTGCCACTGCCTCCGCACCCTTCATCCAGGGGGAGTTCCTCGGAGGGCACGCGAGCCTTGTCCGCCCGCTCAGCGATCAGATCGGCCAGCCTACCTGTTACGACAACCATTGGAACCGAACCGCCCGCCAGCCGTGGCCAGGGTCCCTTTTCTCCAGCGCCATGGCCTCCCCCAAGATCCTCGTCCGTTACTACTCGACCTACGGGCACAATCACCAGATGGCCTCGGCCGCGGCTGAGGCCGCCGAGGCGGCTGGCGCCGAGGTGCGTCTTCGCAAGGCGCCCGAGACCGCGCCGGATCACGTCGTCGCCGGACAGGATGCGTGGAAGGCCCAGCAGGAGGCGCAGTCCGACGTCCCCGAGGTTTCCTATGACGACATGACCTGGGCGGACGGCTACTTCGTCTCGGCGCCGACGCGCTACGGCACGCCCGCCAGCCAGCTGCGCGCCTTCATCGACACGCTCGGCCCGCTCTGGCAGAAGGGCGAGCTGGCGGACAAGACGTTCACGGCCGTCGCCAGCGCGCAGAACGAGCATGGCGGTCAGGAGACGACCATCCAGACGCTCTACACGACGGCGATGCACTGGGGCTGCGTGCTCGTGCCGCCCGGCTACACCGACGCGTCCGTGTTCGCGGCCGGCGGCTGCCCCTACGGCGTGATCGTCCGGGCCGACCAGCCGGAGGTCCGCGAGGAGTCGCTGGAGGCCATCCGCCACCAGGCCCGGCGGCTCGTCCGCTTCACGCCCGGCGTCAGCGCTGCGTAGAATCGGCGGCTCGCCCGGCTGGCGGCGTGCGTCGCCAGCCGGGCGAGGAGCTATGCGCGACCGGGGAAGAACGGCGGCTCGACGCCGAGCGCCCGGAGGTAGACGTAGCCCTGCCCCCGGTGGTGAATCTCGTTGTCGATGACGTAGAACAGCAGGTCGGCCACGCGCATCGTCCACTGGCCGAACGCCGTGTCGGTCTCCTGGAAGCGGTCCTCCGGAATCTGGGGCCACAGGCGCTCGATGCGCTCGGTCTCGGCGTCCCAGCGGTCGAGGGCCTCGGCGCGCGTGGCCGGCGGCGCAGAGGGCTCCGACGGCCAGTTGCCGCTCTCGACGATGCCCTCCAGCGTCGGGCCGGCCGTCTTGAGCATCTCGTTGACCAGGTTCGCGAACGGCCGCATCCCGCCGATGGTGAACGTGGTGAACGACTCGTCGTCGGGGAAGGCCTCGATGGTGCGGCGGCTCAGGCGGCGGTGGCCAAGCCAGTGGTCGAGGAGTTGGGCGCGGGTGAAGACAGGAGCGGGCACGAGCGTGTTGGGGGAGAGGAATCCGAAGGTCGTGCTCGCGGGGGACATCATGATGTCAGTCCCGGCGGACAGGATCTCGGTCCGTGCCGCCGGGCTCACACGCCAGCCAGCAGGTAGTCGACGACGTCGGCCGCCGTGTAGTGCTCACGGCCATCGAGGAACGCTCCGACGCTCTGGAGCCCGTCGCCGCTCGTGACGAGCGCCGGCTCGACGCCGGCCGAGCGGACCTGCCCCTGCCCGATCGCGGCCGCGAGTGCGTTGCAGAGGCAATGCCGGCCCTCGGTGTCGCAGGCATCGCCCCCTTTCCGGACGTAGTCCTCGACCGGCTCGGCCGGGCAGCGGTAGCCGAGCGTGCCGCGCGCCGTCCGGTAGGCCACGCGGAGGCCACCGAGGTCGCAGATCCGCTCCCGCTCGTCCGAGCCGTCGCCGGTCTCGCCCCACGAA
>CAYPVZ010000102.1:0-974 GCA_964414235.1 uncultured Rhodothermales bacterium
TCCTTGAGGAGCCGGCCGGCCTCGGCGGCGGCGACGTCCCAGGTCGTCGGGCGGCCGTGGATCTGCGGGCCGGAGGCACGGTCCTCGTTGTACGTCTTAAAGACGAGCCGGGCCACGTCGGGCATCCAGTACTCGTTGACTTCGAGGTTCTCGCGCGGCGTGATCCGGAGGACTTGGTTGTTCTTGGTCCAGACGGTGACGTTGATGCCCTTGCCGCCGAAGTCGGAGACGGTATCGGTCCGCGCCATCTCCCAGACGCGGGCCTGGAAGCGGAAGTAGTCCTCGGTGAGCGCGCCGACGGGGCAGATGTCCGTCGTGCACATCGAGTAGGCGTCGTCGAACGTCTCGCCCGGCGCCGTCATCGGGTGGTTCTTGTCGCCCCGGTTGATGATCGTCAGCTGGTGCGTCTCGGTGATCTCGGCCGTGAAGCGCGTGCAGCGCGTGCAGTTGATGCAGCGCTCGGCGTCGAGGACCACGTTCGGCCCGAGCTGGACGCGCTTCGGCTTGTGGACCTTCTCGAACTCGAAGCGGCTGCCCTCGGGGCCGTACTTGTAGGCCTGGATCTGGAGCGGGCACTGGCCGGCCTGGTCGCAGATCGGGCAGTCCAGCGGGTGGTTCGCCAGCATGATCTCCAGGTTGTCGGCCTGGGCCTCGGCGACTTCCTCCGACGAGAGCTGGGTGTGGACCACCATCCCGTCGGTGACGTCGAGCGCGCAGCTCGGCATCAGCTTCGGGAAGTAGTTGATCTTCGGCGTCCCGTCCTCGTTGAGGACCGGCTCCTTCGTCTCCCGATCGAACAACGGCGTGCCGGCCTTGACGAGGCACTGGCGGCAGTTGGCCGGGACGCTCAGCGACGGGTGGTAGCAGAAGTGCGGGATCTCGGTGCCCTCGTCGAGCGCGAGCTGGAGCACCTTCTTTCCCGGCTCGAACTCGTGGGCGACACTCTCGACGCCATCCGATCTTTTGATGTGCAG
>CAYPVZ010000102.1:984-8824 GCA_964414235.1 uncultured Rhodothermales bacterium
GATGGGATTCTTTAGGCGGGGGCGAGGCCGGACGTGGCGTCGTCTTCGGTCGCCAGCTCGGCGCCGAGGGCGGTCAGGACGAGCGTCTGCTTGGGCGCGGTGATGGCGGCGATCTCCTCCTCGGAGGCGCCGCCGTCCTCGGCGTAGTGCTTCTGGTCCGCGACCGACGTGGTCTCGACCTCCAGCACGCCCGCGACGCGGACGGTGCGCCCGGAGGCGTCCGTCGGGAAGGTGAACACGTAGCTCTCGTTCTCGTCGCGCGGCACGTTGATGCGAACCGTCCGGCCCTCGGCGTCGGCGAACGTGAGCCAGCAGCCCGCCTGCTGGCAGACCTCTCGGGCCACGCCCTCGACGACGATGGTCTTGCCGGCGTACTCGTCCGCGTTGGCGATCAACTCGTCGGGTGAGAGCGCGACGCCGTCGGGGACCGCCTCCCCGAGGAGCGCGCCGGCCGGGTCCTCGGCGACGGTCGCGGGCGCTTCGTCGGGCGCGTCGGTCTCGCCGGCGCAGGCCGCCAGCAGGAGGACGGGAAGAAGGAGAAGGCGTTTCATGCGGGGACGAACTGGCGGTTTGTGTCCGCGGCGGCCTGCTGGGCGCGGTGGACCGAGCCGGAGCGGTCGGCGCGCATCACGAGGTAGCCGGCGAAGATGAGCGAGAGGCCGATGAACTCGGTCACGTAGAGCACCTCGACGTGGCCGAACCGCGTGAACGACCCGCCGATGCCGGGCAGCAGCGCGCCGATGGCGATCAGGATGTTGCCGACGGTTCGGCTCCGCGCCTCCGGCTTCGTCCGGTACTGCCACGCCGACCAGACGGCGCCGCCGAACAGGAAGAGGAAGGCGTAGAGGTTGATGACCGGCGAGAACGCGCGGACCCACTGCCAGCCGAGGACAGCGCCCGTCAGCCGGTGCGTGTCCGGCGGCGGCGGATTGACCGGCGCGATCAGGACGCAGACCGACGCGACGACGATGACCGCCATGAGCAGGATCGACAGGACGTCGGCCGTGCGCTTCTTGAACAGGAGGTAGACCGTGCCCTGCGCGAGCGGCGCGCCGCCGAGGAGTGCGCCCGTGATGTACCAGGCGCGGAACGTCGGCTCGTTCCAGCCGGCCAGCGTCGTGATGCTCTCCGTCAGCGTCCCCGCGCCGAAGGCGACGACCCCCACGGCCCACCACGCGAGGTAGGCCGGCCACCCCTTCCGCGCCGCGTGCGGCACGATCACAGCCGAGAACACGACGGCGAGGACCGTCGTGAGGATCGGAATGTAGTGGACGGGAGAGGTCATGCGTCGGTCGCGCTGGCGGAAGGCGTCCGCCAGCCGGAAGGTCAGGGCGTGCCGCCGGGCGTCAGGACGTGGTCGGGCTCGACGGTCACGTCGGCGCCGTCGCCCGTGAGGTCGGCGCCCGGGAAGGCCGAGCGCTGGCACTTGGCCTCGAACTCGTCGCGGAAGCGGCGAATGCCCCAGCGGACCGGCCACGCGGCGGCGTCGGCCAGCGCGCAGACCGTGCGGCCCTCCATCTGGTCGCAGAGGTCGAGGAGCAGGTCGAGGTCGCGCGTGTAGCCGTGGCCGTCGTCGATGCGGTGGAGCAGCTTCTCCATCCAGCCCGTCCCGTCGCGGCACGGCGTGCACTGGCCGCAGGACTCGTGGTGGTAGAAGTGGGCGATGCGCCGGGTGAACGACACCATGTCGGTGTCTTCGTCCAGGAAGCAGAGGCCTCCGGTCCCCATCGACGAGCCCGCCTCGCGGAGCGTCTCGGCGTCCATCGTGGCCGGCTCGGCCATCGCCCACGTCAGGGGCGGCGTCGAGCTTCCGCCCGGGACGACGGCCTTGATCTTCTTGCCGCCGCGCGCGCCGCCCGCGACCTCCAGGAGGTCTTTGATGAGCATGCCGGTCGGGAATTCGTAGACGCCCGGCTTGTTGACGTGGCCCGAGATCCCGTAGAGGACCGGCCCGGGGTGCTTCTCCGGCCCGATCCCCGCGAACCAGCTGGCGCCGCGGTTGACGATGAGCGGGACGTCCGCCAGCGTCTCGACGTTGTTAATCGTCGTCGGCATGCCGAAGACGCCCTTCTGGGCCGGGAAGGGCGGCTTGATGCGCGGGTAGGCGCGCCGGCCCTCCAGCGAGTTCATCAGGCTCGTCTCCTCGCCGCAGATGTAGGCTCCGGCGCCCGAGTGGACCACGAGGTCGTACGAGAAGTCGGTCCCGAGGATGTTCTGGCCGAGGTAGCCCTTCGCGTAGGCCGCGTCGACGGCCGCCTGGACGTGGTCGATGTAGTCCTTGTACTCGCCCCGGATGTAGAGGTAGCACGTCTTGAGCGACATCGCGTAGCCCGCCAGGATGATCCCCTCGATCATCAGGTGCGGGTTGTACTCGAAGATCTGGCGGTCCTTGAACGTGCCCGGCTCGGACTCGTCGCCGTTGCAGCAGAGGTAGCGCGGGACCTCGGGGTCGACGGGCGGCATGAAGCTCCACTTCAGGCCGGTCGAGAAGCCGGCGCCGCCGCGGCCTCGCAGGCCGGACGCCTTGACCTCGTTGGTCAGCCCGGTCGGGTCGAACTTCCCGTCGGCAACGACGGCGCGGAGGGCCTTGTAGCCGTCGGCCTCCGCCTCGTAGACGTCGATCTTGTGGAGGTCCTTGATCGGCGGCAGGATGACGCGCTTGTAGGAGCGCCAGTCGCCGGCCTTGGACTGGCCCGTGAGGAGCGTGGGCGTGTCGGCCATGGTCAGGTGCGGACGCGCGCGCGACGGGCAGCCGCCGTCATGGCGGACTCGTCGGCGTCGGCGAGGGTATCGATGAGAAGGTCGGCCTGGGCGAGGGCCTCGGAGGTGGCGTCGTCTGCGTCGGCTACGAGGGCCAGCTCGCGGAGCGCCTCGTAGATGGCCTGCCGCGGGCTGGCAGAGCGCCCGACGCCGGACTGCGCCGCGAGGGCGGCTCCGACGCCAGCGAGGGCGATGAGCGCGCCGAGGACGATGGGCACGGCGTCCAGGACGCCGTTCAGGAACAGGCCGAGCGCGAGCAGGGGGACGAGCAGGACGCCGGCCGTCATGCCCACCTGGAGCGCGGTCGTGGTGGTCTTGCGGCGTCGCACCATCGCCGCCAGTTGGTCGTCGAGGTAGCCGAGGTCGAGGGTCTCGAGCTTCTTGCGCTCGGCGAAGCTCAGCCCCCCGAGCCCGCCGTTGCGCTCGGCGTTGAGGCGCGCGAGCGAGTCGAGCAGGATGCGGTGGACGCGGCGCTCATCGGCGGTCAGTCCCGAGAGCGGCTCCATGGGCGCGCTGGCGGGCCGCTTCGTCGGCCACGGTGCGGGCTCGAACGGCTTCAGCACGCGCTCGGCGGCGCGAGCACGGGACCGCCCGGCTGTCCGAGCGGGCTCCGGCGCCGCGCTGGCGGACGTCGCCAGTGGCTCGGGCGGGACGACGATGCCGGCCTTCCCGAGGGCCTGCGAGACCGGGCCGCGCACGTCGAGCCGGAGGGCCGCCTGCGAGGCGGCCGCCCGGATCTGGCGGTCGGCGAGTCTCGACGTGGACACTAGTGGATGGTCTCGGAGACGGGTGGCGTCTGGTACGTCTCGACGGCCTCGGCGTCGGTCCGGCGGTTGCCGCCGAGCTCCGTCTCGTCCTGGGGCAGCGTGACCGACTCGAATGGAAGGTCCTTGCCGTCGCGGAGCGCGTCGATCATCACGTCGAGCTTCTCCGTCGTCAGGTTGTGGACGTAGGGACCGTTCGTGACCTGGAGCATGGGCGCCGAGCCGCAGGCCCCGAGGCACTCGGCCTCCTGGACCGTGAACAAGCCGTCCTCGGTCGTCTGGCCCTTCGTGACGCCGAGCTTGTCCTCCAGGTAGTGGAGCATGTCGTAGCCACCGCAGACCTGGCACGCGAAGCACGTGCAGACGTCGAGCACGAACCGGCCCTTGTCCTCCTTGAAGTACTGCGTATAGAACGTGGCGACGCCGTAGACCTTGGCATAGGGAATGCCGAGCGAGTCGGAGACGAGGCGCAGGACCTCGGGTGGCAGCCAGCCGAACTTGCGCTGGGCCAGCCAGAGCGTCTTCATGACGGCGCCGTCCGGCGTCGGGTACTGGGCCTTGAACGTGTCGAGCTGGGCCTGCTCGGCGTCGGTCCAGACGAGTTCATCGTCCGAGAACGTGCGCGCGGGCGTCTCGCCGGGCACGTACTGCGGCGTCGGCGAGGTGAAGGGGCCGGGGGTCTCTGGCGTCATGTCGAGGTCGGGCGCGGGCCGCCAGCGGGCGGCGGGGCGGTTACTTGTCGGAGTCGCCGATGACGGGGTCGACGGAGCCGATGAGGACGACGGTGTCGGCGACCATGGCGCCCTCCATCATCGTCTCCAGGCCCTGGAGGTTCTTGAAGGAGCCGGTCACGATCTTGGCGCGCCACGGGCTGCCGGTCCCGTCCGAGACGAGGTGAAAGCCGAGCTCGCCCTTCGGGCTCTCGATGGCGTGGTAGGACTCCGCGCCCTTGGGCGGCGCGACGCCTGTGTCCGTCATCATGAAGTCGTGGATCATGCCCTCCATCGAGTAATAGACCTCGTCCTTGGAGGCGTAGGCCGCCTTCGCGTTATCGACGCGGATCGGGCCCTTCGGCAGCCGGTCGAGGCACTGGCGGATGATCCGGACGGACTGCTCCATCTCCTCGATGCGGACGAAGTAGCGCGCCAGCGAGTCGCCCTCGGTCCGCATCGGGATGTCAAAGTCGACCTGGTCGTAGACGAGGTAGGGCTCGAAGATGCGGATGTCGTGGGCCACGCCGCTCGCGCGGAGCGTCGGGCCGGTGTAGCCCCACTTCAGGACGTCCTCTTTCGAGAGCGTGCCGACACCTTCGTTGCGGTCGATCCAGATCCGGTTCCGGTTGAGAAGTTTCTTCCAGTCGGCGATCTGCTGCTCGAACTCGTCGCAGAACGAGCGGATCATGGAGAGCGCCGTGTCCGAGAAGTCGAACGCGAGGCCGCCGATCCGGCTGTGCGAGACGGTGAAGCGGGCGCCGGCGACTTGGTCGAAGATGTTGTAGATCTCCTCGCGGTACTTGAACGTCCAGAGGAAGACCGAGAGCGCGCCGGCGTCCATGACCATCGTGCCCGCCCAGAGGAGGTGCGACGAGATGCGCGCCAGCTCGCAGCCGATGGTTCGCAGCCACTGGGCGCGCTCGGGCGCCTCGATGCCCGCCAGCTTCTCGACCGCGAGGCACCAGGCCACGTTGTTCGAGTAGGGCGACATATAGTCCATGCGGTCCGTGTAGGGCATGAACTCCTGGTAGGTCTTCACCTCGGCCAGCTTCTCGATGCCGCGGTGCAGGTACCCGATGTCGAGCAGGCACTTCTCGATGGACTCGCCGTCGAGCTGGATGACTACGCGGAGCGCGCCGTGCGTGGCCGGGTGCTGCGGCCCCAGGTTGAGGATCATCCGGCTCTCCAGCGGATCCTCCTTCGCGACCATCGGGACTGCGCCGGTGGTGACGACCTCGGCCCCGTCGCCGCCGACGCGCTGGCGGCTCGGCTCGGCGAAGGTCTGCTCGGAGCGCTCGACCTCGATGCTCGTGTGGCGATCCGCCAGCGCCTGGTAGAGCGCGGCGTTGTGGCGGGGCCAGAAGGTGAAGAGGTCCTCGTTCGTGCCGGGCGCGGCGGTGTGGGCGCGAGGCGTGTCCTGATCGGTGACGGCCATGGGAGAGAGCGGCTTAGCCGAGGTCGCGGTCGAGGTCGTGCGGGAGCTGGCCGTGCGCGCGCGGGAACGGGTCGGCCTGGAGATCGCCGTCGGGGTGGTTGGCCGGCAGAGGGAGGCTGCCGGGGATGCCGAGCGTCGGGAATTCCTTCCGGAGCGGGTGGTAGGCGAAGTCCTCCGGCATGTAGATCCGCCGGTGGTCGTCGAGCCCGCTGAAGCGGATGCCCATCATGTCCCACGCCTCGCGCTCGTGCCAGTTGGCGCCGGGGTGGATGTCCGTGATGGTCGGCACCGTCGGGTCGTCCTCGTCGACGCGGACCTTGAGGCGGATCCGCTTGCGTGCCTCCGTCGCGCAGAGGTTGTAGAACACCTCGAACCGGTCGTCCTCGGTGAACCGGTCGATGGCGCCGATGTCTGTGAGGTAGTCGAACCCGACCTCGTCCTTGAGGAAGCGGACGACCTCGTTGATCCGGCCCGTCTCGACGAAAACCGTCGTCTCGCCCGCGTAGCCGACGGTTTCGAGGATCGTGTCGCCGAAGCGCTCGTTCAGCGCCTTCAGCACGTCCGGGACGATCCAGGTGGCCTTGGCGTGTGGGTTCTCCGTCTGGAGCCGCTCCATTTCGCCCGCGAGCGCCTCGCGCGGCGTGAAGTGGAATTTCAGCGTCTGCGTCTGCTCAGTCGGGTCGACGAAGGGCGCGTCGTCGGGCCCGCCCACGAGGGCGTCGGCCAGAGGCGCCAGCGCGGCGGACGGCTGGGGCGTCTCCTCGGGGGGCTGGCGGTCGGTGTCGGCCATCGGATTCTGTCGCGGAGGCGGCTTAGGCGGCGGTGACGGGAGCGCCCTCGGGCGTCACGATCCGGCCCTCAATGAGCCGGTTCGGCGCCTCGGTGAAGCGGACGTCCTTGGCGACCGACTCGGTCGCGCGGATCTTCTCCTGGATGTCCATCAGGGCGTGGATGATGGCTTCCGGGCGCGGCGGGCAGCCGGGGATGTAGACGTCGACCGGCAGGAAGTTGTCGATGCCCTGGACGACGCCGTAGCACCGGTGCATGCCGCCCGTCGAGGCGCAGGCGCCCTGGGCGATGCACCACTTCGGCTCGGCCATCTGGTCCCAGATGCGGCGGACCGTGTGGGCCATCTTGTGGGAGCACCAGCCGGCCACGATCATCAGGTCGGCCTGGCGCGGGCTGAACCGCATGGCCTCTGAGCCGAACCGGGCCACGTCGTACTTCGGCCCGGCGAACCCCATCATCTCGATGGCGCAGCAGGCGAGGCCCATCGGCATGGGCATGAGCGAGTTCGACCGGGCCCAGTTGATGACCGAGTCGACCGTCGTGGTAAGGAAGCCGCCTTCTTCGCTGAACATGGGGGTACCGAGAACGAGTCGGGAGAGTACAGGGCCGCGGCGTCGGTGTTCGGTGCGGCACCCGTTTTCAAACGGGGCTGAAACGTCGCTAGTCCCAGTCGAGGCCGCCCTTCTTGACGTCGTAGAGCAGGCCCACGACGAGGATGAGGACGAACACGCCGATCACACTCACCGAGGCGAGCGCCGCGCCGCCGCCGGCCGCCAGAAACGCTCGGAAGGAGACGGCCCAGGGGTACAGGAAGACGAGCTCGACGTCGAACACGATGAAGATCATCGCGACGAGGTAGAACTTGACCGAGTACCGGTCGCGGGCCGTTCCGACGGGGTCCTGTCCGGACTCATAGGGGCTCTCCTTGGTCGCGTTCGGCTGGAAGGGGCCCCAGTACTCGGCGATCTTGAGCAGGCTGAGGGCCAGCCCGAGCGCGAGCAGGACCATCAGGAAGAGCGGAAGGAACTCGACGATCATGGGCGAGGGGCCGCGCAGGAGGGGCTTCGAAGCTACGACGCGGCATGCCGGGCGCGGGTCCGGGGTCCCTTCCGTCACGTGAGCATCCCGGGAAGCTGCGCGACCCGCTGGCGACGTGCGCCGACGGAGTCTTACAACCTGCGACGATGGGCCCGTCCACGCAGAACGTGCCACACCGTGAGCGCCGCCAGCACCGACGTCCGCCTGCCGACGTCATGCGCCGGGTTCAACTCCACCACGTCGACCGAGGCGACGTGGGGGCTCCGGCCGCAGGCCTCAGCCGCCGCCAGCCACACCGACACCGGGAGCCCGCCGACGCCCGGCGCGCTCACCCCCGGGGC
>CAYPVZ010000103.1:0-8818 GCA_964414235.1 uncultured Rhodothermales bacterium
GACGAAGACGAAGCGGCCGCCGCGGCGACCGCTTCGTCGTCGTCGGCCTCCTCGGCGGCGAACTCGGACCGCTCGCGGGTGACGTCGGCGACAAGGGCGAGGCCGTCGTCGTAGTCGCCGGCGTCGTCCTCGGGGCCGGGCTCGCGCTCGTAGCCGAACTCGGTGAGGGCCGCGACGATCTCGGCGTTGTCGCGGGCGTTGGTGTAGAGGGTGGTCGCGGCCTCGATGAGATCGGGGACGGACATCCTGGACCACTGTGCCATGGCTTTGTGGGGAGAATGGAACATGAGGCGCGAACGGTGCGCCACAGAAAGAATAGGGTACCCGATGGATTTACCGACTGCTCAGGCCTCTCTTTTTTCCCCACGCTGGCTCCTGATGCCTGGGCAGATCCGACGTTCGATCCACCGGTGTCCGTGAACGGCACCGGCGGGGCCTCAACTCGGATGCGGCGCTCTGAGGGGCGGCCTGCGAGCGCGTGAGGGGTCAGCGTTGCGTTCCGTCGCGTCGCTCCGGGCGGCGGGGTGGGCGAGGTTCTGCGCGACGGCGGTCCGGAGGTGGGGGGCGGACCGGCTCCCCGGGCTGTTGAAGCGATCCCCGGGCCGTTGACGCGCTCCCCGCGCCGTCGAAGGCCTTCCCGGGCGCGTCGAAGCGCTCCCTGGCCGGTTGAAGGGGCTCCCTGAGCGTTTGAAGCGCTCCCCGGGCCGTTGAAGGGGGTCTCCGGGCGTTTGAAGGGCTCCGCGAGCCCGTGAAGGGGTCCCCCGGGCGTCGGAAGGGGTGCGCGGCTCTGTGGAACGGGAGCCTGGGGGCGACGAGCGGGAGCGGCGGGCTCCGGGCGCGGCGCTGGCGGGGGGCGTCCGCCAGCGGGGCTGGGTTGTGCCGGGGGAGACGGCCGTCGTGCGTCGATGGCGGGGCCCGGCGGAGGGGGTCGGCCGCCTCGCGTGGTCGCCGGACCGCTCGCCTAGGGTCGCCGGAGCGCGCCGATGCCGAAGACGCCGGCGACGATGGCCAGCGCCAGCGCGATGCCGCCGTCGCCGCCCGCGTAGGCCCAGTAGCCGACGGCCCCGAACCCGACCGCGCCCACGCTCCGCGCCAGCTGGCGGATGGCGCGCGTGAGCTGCTGCGTCGCCGCGACGGTCTCGGGCTGGCGGACGACGAGGGCGCCGGTCTCGGCCTCGGTGAGGACGCGGTCGACCTTCGTGGGCAGGCCGAGCAGCACGCGGCCGGCCGAGAGGACCTCGGCCCAGATCGCCTGCGCGACGACCGGCGCGGCCTCGCGCGTGAGGGGCCGGATGTGGGGCTCCAGCACCTTGAGCGGGTTGACGTCCGGCGCCAGCCCGGCGCAGAGGCCGATGAGGAGGAGGGCGGTCCGCTCCAGGAGGATCCAGTCGCGGGGGACGCGGAAGGCGCTGGCGAGGTCGGTGATGGAGACGCCGAGGTCGCCCATCTGGCGGAAGGCCTCGGCCTTCTGCTCGAAGGCGGCCTCCATCGTGAGGTCGCCCAGCCGCCACGCCATGGGGTCGATGCCCTGGAGCATCCGCTCGTGGACGCCCTCGACGAGCGCCAGCACGGCGGCGGTCGACTCGGTCGCGCCGGCGTCGGCCGTGAAGCCCATGGTGTCGAGCGCGGCGGTGACGCGCTTCGGGTCGCGCGCGAGGACGCCCGCGATCATCTCGGCCAGGCCGCGCCGCATCTCGGGCGTCAGCCGGGCGACGGCGCCGAAGTCGAGGAAGACGACCTCGAAGCCGTCGGGCGCCTGGGGGTCCGGCCGGACGAGGAGGTTGCCGGGGTGGGGGTCGGCGTGGTAGAGGCCGTCGCGGAAGATCATCGCGCCGTAGGCATCGAGGACCCGCTCGGCGAGGCGGAGCCGGTCGATGCCGGCCGCGTCGAGCGCGGCGAGGTCGCCAGCCTTGATGCCCTCGACGAAGGCGGTCGTCAGCACGCGCCCGGTCGAGCGCTCGGGGACGACGGCGGGGACGGCCAGCCCGCGGCCCAGATTCCGGGCGATCTCGGTGCCGTTGGCCGCCTCGCGCTCGAAGTCGAGCTCGCCCAGGATCGCGCCCTCGATCTCGGCGAACTGCTCGCTGAGCCCGCGGATGCCCAACACGCGACCGACGACGCGCAGGATCGTCTGGATGGCGCGGAGGTCGAGCCGCGCGATGGCGTCGATGTCGTCGTGCTGGATCTTGACGGCGACCTCGCGGACGCCCGCCACGCCGTCGCCGCCGACGGGCGCCGCCAGCCGCGCGCGGTGGACCTGCGCCAGGCTGGCGCTCGCGACGGGCAGCGGCGAGAAGTCGACGAACAGCGCCTCGGGCGGCGCGCCCAGCTCGGCCTCGATGCGGGCGCGCGTGAACTCGGGCGGGCTGGCGGGGACGCGGTCCTGCAACTCCTCCAGCTCCGCGCGGAAGGCCTCGGGGAGGAGCGTCGTGAGGACGCTCGCCAGCTGCCCGGCCTTGATGAAGAGGCCCCGCAGGCGGAGGATGGCTCGCCGCACGCGCCGGCCGTTCCGCAGGTGAAGCGCTAGCCGATGCCGCGCCTTCCACCGCGGCCCGAGGGCGAGGCCGACGACCTCGAACATGAGGTAGCTCAGCCCGACGCGGAGCGCCGCCGCGTACGCTCGCGCCAGGCGGAACCGCCGCCGTGCCGGCCGCGCCACCTCGATGGGCGGCTCGATGGTCCGGTCCCTCGGCCTCGGCGCCGAGGCCGGCGGGGACGCGACGGTGGGAGCGGGGGGCGGTTCGAGCACGGTGCGCCTACGGTATGCACCCGCGCGTTGTGTCTCGCTCCTCAGAATTCTCGCGCGTAGCCTCCGGCATGCCGACGACTCTCCTCCGCACCGAAGGGCTGGCGGTCCTCGCCGCCGCCGTCTGGGGCTACGCCCTCACGGACGCCTCGTGGGTCCTGTTCGCCCTCCTGCTGTTCGCGCCCGACCTCGCCATGCTCGGGTACCTGCGCGGGCCGCGCGTGGGCGCCGCCGTCTACAACGCGGCGCACACGTACGGCGGGCCGGTCGGGCTGGCGGCGCTCGCCAGCGCGGCGGGGTGGGCGCTCGGCCTGCCCCTCGCGCTCGTCTGGGCCGCTCACATCGGCCTCGACCGCGCGCTCGGCTACGGGCTCAAGCTCCCGACGGGCTTCCATGACACCCATCTCGGGACGATCGGGAAGGGTTAGGGGCGAGTCGCGCGGCGGAAGGCCGGGACCGCGCCGAGGGCGAGCGCCAGCGCCAGCACGACGAGGGCCGCGAACGACGCCCGCAGCCCGAAGGCCTCGGCGAGCGCCCCCAGGGCCGGCGGTCCGCCGAGGAAGCCGGCGTAGCCCGCGCTCGTGACCGCCGCAATCCCGACGCCGGGTCCGAGCCCCGGCGCCTTCGATCCCGCGCGGAACAGGGCCGGCACGACAGCCGCCAGCCCGAGCCCGACGACGCCGAACCCGAGGACCGCGAGGGCGACGCCGGGTGCCGCGAGGATCGTACCGAGGCCGAGCGCCGCCAGCACCGCGCCGCCCGCGACCAGTCGACGGTCACCGACGCGAGCAGTCAGCGGGTCGGCGGCGAAGCGGCCGGCGGCCATCGCGCCCTGGAAGACGGCGAAGCCGAGGGCCGCCACGTCGGGCGCCGCCATCAGGACTTCGTGGAGGAACACGGCGCCCCAGTCGGCCATGGCGCCCTCGACGATGAGCCCGGCGCAGGCGAGCGCCGCCAGCCCGGCGACGGGCCCCACGGGCAGCGCCACGACCGGCCCGGCGTCCTCCGCGCTGGCGGCGTCGGCCGGCGTGTAGACGCGGCGGCCCTGGAGCCACACCGCCCCGGCGAAGACGAGGCCGCACGTGCCGAAGTGAGCCGCCAGGGGCACGTCGAGCGCGGCCGCCGCGGCGCCCAGCCCGGCTCCCGCCATGCCGCCCAGGCTGAACAGGCCGTGGCAGGCGCCCAGGATCGTCGTCTCGTCCTCGGCCTCTACCTCCGTGGCCCACGCGTTCATCGCCACGTCGAGCAGGCCGCTGGCCAGACCGAGCCCGACGAGCGCCGCCGCCAGGCTGGCGAGGCCGACCGCCAGCCCGGGGCCGACCACGGCCAGCGCGAACAGCAGGAGCGCCGCCAGCGTCACGCGGTGCGCGCCGACCCGCGACACGAGCGCCCCGGTCGTCGCCGCTGAGACGACGAGCCCGACGGCCGCGCCGACGAGCGCCAGCCCGAGCTCGCCCTCGCTCAGGCCGGTCCGCGCCTGAACCTCCGGGATGCGTGCCGCCCACGTTCCGTAGAGCACGCCATTCGCGGCGAACGGGAGCGACGCCGAACGGGCGCGGGGGGTGGCAAGGACGGCGGGACGCATCCTGCAAGCTCGTCACAGCTCTGGCCGTCAGTCCCAGCTCTCACGAGGCGAACCCAGGCTGGGTACAGGCACCAGACGGAGTGATGCAGACGGATTAGAGACGGAGCGAGTCGCGTCCATACGCTCCCTGGGATCCTCTCCCTCGGCCTCGATGCCCAGACTCTTCCTTGCCCTCCTGATCGTGTCTGGCGGATGCTCCGCCGGCTACCCCTACCTCCCCCTCGATCCCGGTCTTCCGCTTGAGGCGCCGGTGGATCGTCCGGCTTCGGTTCCGGATGCCGCGTCCGCGTTCGACGGATGTGCCGGTGTCCACCGGTCTGAGGCCGTGGTCCACCTCGCGTGTCGGAACGCGCACGCCGTGTACGCGGCTCGGTTCGATGCCCCCGTCACTCCCGAGGCGTGTCGCAAGATCACCACCGATGCCTACCCGGAGCGGGCTCTGGGCGACGGGCCTGCGCTCGCTCTCCCTCCGTCGTCACTGACCTATCGAGCCACCACCTCGCTGCCTGCCCAACCTGGGGGAACGGCCGTCGTCGCCTGCGTTCCTGCCCGAGGGGGAGGCCTCCTTTTCCTGGGAGCTCAGGCGCTGGACCTTCCAGACAGCGCGCTCGTCGGCCGCACCTTCCCCTCCCTTGCGTACGACGGCGTTCCGTACCCGATCCTCACGTCGACCTGGCCCGACGAGGTCGAGTTTTTCGGGCGATCCCTCTCGGTTCATCCCTCCTGCCGACTCGTCGAGGCGCGGAGCCTCTCGTGCTATCCCTCCGGCCAGATGGACTGGACGGAGTTCGACGACCTCGACGGCGCGCAGGCGGCCATCGACGCCCGGGTCGCCATCGCCGCCTCGGCGTCCCGCGTGCTCGTTGACGAGGCGGTGACGTGCACGTTCGAGGGCATCGCCACGGAGTGCCGGCGGGTGACGTACCGGGCGCCGATCCCCCGGCTTCTCATCCTGGGAGCGAGCAACGTGCTCATCGTGTACTACGCGGCGGTCAGGGTCCGCGGCCGGGCGGCCTTCGCCGTGTGCAGCTTCTTCGACGACGCCGTTCCGAAAGGCGAGATCGCCCCTCTCTGCGCCGAAGCGTTCGCGATCCCATCCTGAGCCCCGGACACGCTCGCCTCGCTGGCGGCATCCGCCAGCGGCGGGCCCGCTACCTTCCGACTCCCCTCTCTGCGCTCCCATGGCCTCGCTCGACGGAAAGACGCTCTTCATCACCGGCGGCAGCCGCGGCATCGGCAAGGCCATCGCGCTGCGCGCCGCCCGCGACGGCGCCAACGTCGCCATCGCCGCCAAGACGGCCGAGCCGCACCCGAATCTCCCGGGCACCATCTACACCGCCGCCGAGGAGATCGAGGCCGCCGGCGGGCACGCGCTCCCGCTCCAGGTCGACGCCCGCAACGAGGACCGCGTCGCCGAGGCCATCGCGGAGACGGCCGAGCGCTTCGGCGGCATCGACGTCGTCGTCAACAACGCCAGCGCCATCTTCCTCGCGGACACGGAGAACACGCCCATGAAGCGGTTCGACCTGATGCAGCAGGTCAACACGCGCGCCACGTTCGCCACGACGCAGGCCGCGCTGCCGCACCTGAAGGCGAGCGCGAAGGCCGGCCGGAACCCCCACGTCCTCGCCCTCAGCCCGCCACTCAACCTCGACCCCAAGTGGTTCGGCCCGCACGTGGCCTACACGATCTCGAAGTACGGCATGTCGATGTGCATCCTCGGCTGGGGCGAGGAGCTGGCGGAGGACGGCATCGCCGCGAATGCGCTCTGGCCACGCACCACCATCGCGACCGCCGCCGTCCAGAACCTCCTCGGCGGCGACGCCATGATGGCCGCCAGCCGCACGCCCGACATCATGGCCGACGCCGCGCACTGGGTCCTGACGCAGCCGAGCACGACCACCGGCCACTTCTTCCTCGACGAGGACGTGCTCGCCGAGGCCGGCGTGACCGACCTCTCAGGCTACGCCATCACACCCGGCGCGACCGAGTTCATGCCCGACCTCTTCCTGTGACGCCCGCCACCACCCCCGTCCGACTGGCGGCCGACGCCGCGGCCCAGACGCTCACCGTCGCGTGGGCCGACGGGCGCGTCTCCGACTACTCATACGAGGGCCTCCGCCGGGCCTGCCCGTGCGCCGAGTGCCGCGGCGGCCACGGCAACATGGCCGAGCCGGTCGACCCCGTCGTGTTCGACCTGCCGTCGCTGATGACGTACGAGATCGAGGAGCTCCGCCCGGCCGGCCACTACGCGCTCCAGATCGTCTGGGGCGACGGCCACGGCTCCGGGCTCTTCCGCTGGGAGACGCTCCGCCACTACGACGACGTCAGACAGTAGGCGTCAGGCGTAAGGGGCTGCAGCGGAGGAACAGAGGGACCTTGAAGTGGGGAGGTTTGTCGCCCGCACCGTTCACGTAGGACGGGAGTTGGACGGGCACGTAGTCCGGGATTTCGACCCCTTCATGCCGAGCCTGTCGTCTCGATCCAGAACCGCCCGGACATAGACGAGCCATTTTCTGAAGGCGACGAGCACGCTCAGCGCGGCGGCGACGAACAGGCCGTCGGTGGGCTCCGGCGGGACGGCAGAGGCTACGCGCGCCCCGTTGGCGAGGCGCGCCGCCAGTTCTCGTTTGCCGAGGTCCTACGCGAGCGCATTCCCGTCACAGAGTTGGCGCATCGGTCCGATCATGAGGTCGGCGCGTGCCTCCAGGAACGCTCGATAGTCGGCCGAAACGATGGGCTCGTAGGGGATGAGGTGAGCCGCTAGGCGGCGTTTGATCTCGGGTTCTCCCAAGCTCGAGGCCTCCATCCGCTCGGCTAGATAACGTTCTGGCGATTTCGCGGCGATCGTCCGATTCGTCCGCCACGTTACAAGTGCGCAGTTCAGCGACGTGAACGCATCCGACTCCGCAACTCCCTGCGAGCGGAGGTACGCGACTGGGAAGAGATGGTGGTACTCCCTGCGCTGAAGCGTGTCACGTGTGGCGCGGGAGCCATCGGCGAAGTCGATTCCCCCATTCCGGATCGCGAGAGCGAGGAGGACCCGAGCCAACCGATCCTTTCGGGTTGGCCACCCCGCCTCCAGGAACATCTCTTTCTCCGGGAGCAAGTCATCGGCAAAGAGGTCGGGCATAGGGGCGTCGCGTCCTTGCACGAGCTCACGCAACGAACGGAAGTCTGCCAGCACTCGGGAGTTTGAAGCACGCTCGTATCGCTCGGTGAAGAACGCACGCCATAGGAAGCGGCGGAGTAGCGTTCGCGCCTCACCCTCGGCGTCAAGTCCTTCGGGAGCGACGGCCCACAGTGCAACGAGTGGGGCCATCGCAACATCGGTCGGCAACCGTTTGGCGTCGAACACCCGTTCGTCCTCAAGGAACGAGACAGCTCGGCGGACGCCGTCAAGAAGTCTCGGCCAGTCGTCAACGAGACGGTCAGGGAAGCCGGATTCGAGCGCGTTCGTCTTCCGGGTGTCTCGGCCCTGGAGCAAGGAGGCAGACGAGAGCATGACGTCTTCAGGCTGGCCTGAGTAGGCGTCGAACTGGGGGACGGTCTCTCGGAGCTCGGCCATCAGGTCATGAAGAGAGCGTCCGGTCCCGGCCTCAACCTGCGCAACCACGATGTCGTAGGTCGAGAGTGGGGTGGCTGACGTGTTCATTTGGATAAACACGTCCAGTGCCGTCTCGGCGGGCGTCGTCTCCGGTAGCTCGAGGTAAGGGATGTTGAAGGTCTTGACCTGCGTCCGGAGCTTCTGCATCCGCTTCTCGATGAGGCGGGTCTCCTTATGGTCGACTTCGCCTGCGTCGGTCCGTGTCGCATCCTCGGCCCAGGCACTTAGTGCGTCGGCAGTCTCGTCTCCAGGACATAGAAAGCGTGCGGGGACCCAGCGGCGGCGCCACAGTTCGGCAGGGTCGTCGAAGTAGAGGGGGTACCACTTCCCATCCCTCTTCCAACGTCCTTTCGAAAGGACTACGGGCTCTCCTGGCTCGTCATCGTCACCGTCGAGGTTGAGAAAAAACGTCCGCCTGTCGTAGTCATCGTGCAGTGCTCGCCAAAGCGCCGTCAGTCTCTGCTGGCCGTCCAAGAGGTGCTCGTTGACGGGCCCTGCGCCCTCGGGTGCTCCGACGACCGTACGCGAGATGAATGGCTCCTCTCCCTTCACTTGCAGGACGAGGACTGCCCCTGCGGGGAGGTCGCGCAGTACCGTCTGGAGGAGGGCCACTACGTTTTGGTGGCTCCACGATTCAAACCGCTGGAATCGGGGGAGCCTGAGCTGTCCACTGCGAACGAGTTCGAACCAGCGTTCGATTGTTCTGTCGTGTGCTTGCATAAATCGGGTGGGCTGGAAGCAGAGTCTACTGCCGCTGGCGACGCGCGCCGCCAGCCGCCGAAGCGCTTCCGAGGAGTTTGCAGCCGGGCCCCGGGGCCGCCCGCTACCTTGGGCGTGCCCATCTCGCCCGGCTCGAGCCAGCGGTGCTCAAGGAGCGTGC